>JAKADD010000335.1 GCA_021820825.1 Bacillota bacterium | reverse complement strand
GACTCACGTATGGGGTACGTTGGCTATTGGAGGGTGGTTAGCAAACCATCGATCCTTGACTTACTGGGAAACGGGACTGGGACACACGAGCACATGGCTTGCCCTTTCATACCTTGCCGTTTTGGGATCAGTTGTAGGGTATATTGCCTGGTATGCCAGCGTCGCGCGACTGGGTGCCGCCACAACGGGCGCCTACCTATATCTTCGTCCTATCGTGACAACACTATTAGCCTGGGCAATTCTAGGACAGATTCCAACATTGAGATCTGTCGAGGGAGGATTTCTGATCATTGGAGGAACGTGGGTGTCTGCGACCAAGCGGTTCAGATCATTGCCGATCTTGCGCATAAATCGCATCTCTAAATCTGAAGCGTCAGCTCACTCGTCTACCAATACCCCGCCGAATCCATAGGAGCCGCAGTGTGCTTTCTATACATGCACCTGCGCCAGTGCACGCTGGCAAACTGCGCGGGCACTGGCGCGCTTCCCCACAAACTCGCCATCGCCGCTCCGCGATAAGCGCCCTAATGAAATCGTTATGCAGATACCCTGTCGTCAAACGCTTTACGCGACGCTCGCTCACTAAGCAGAATCGCTGATAGCGTGATCAACAGCAGGAAAGTGCTCCCCGCGATCAGGCCGATGACGCCTGCAGGCGAAGTGTGATCCATCGCGTAACCGGTGACCGCTGGCAGGACAGCGCCCCCGATGCCCGCGAATGCGGTGATAAGCCCGGTGACGATGCGGATCGCCCCTGGCAAGACGTGGTTGGCGTAGACCATGGTGACGGAGTAAACGCCGGACATGGCGAGACCGACGATAAAGATCAGGCTAAAGCAGAAGACGGCGCTTGACCAGAGCGTCATCGCGGCGAGTACGACAATCGCTGCGGCAATACTCCAGAAAAGAAATGGCGCATAGGATACCTTTCGCACGACCCATCCAGCGACTGTCCTGCCGATCACCATGGCAGCCCAGAACGTCGTCACGCTGAGTGACGCGACATAAGAGCGAACGTGCAGATAGGGAATAAACAACGCCGGAAGAAAACTGTTCAAGCTGCTCTCGATGCCGACGTATAACAGGGTCATCAAAAGAAACAGGAACAATAACGCCCGTCTGGCGCCCCTGCCTGTCACGGCCGACGCCAGGCTCGCGGCATCCAGGGGTTCGGCTGTCGCGAAATCGTGCGCTTCTTTCGCGGCGCCTGTCATGGTCAGCCATCCAATGGAGGACAGCAACGCCAACAAGCCAGCAAACAGGAACGAGAATCGCCACGCATGAATGACAATGAATAAACTGGCGACGGCAGGCATACAAACAGCGCCAAGTCCAAACGCGACTTCCAAATAACTCATCACAACGGCCCGGCGCCCTACAAACCGTTCCATAATCAAAGTGGCAATCGCCGTTTCGGAGAGGGCGATCCCGAATCCATTTGCGACAAAGAGCAGCGCTACAATAAACACCTGGGGAAGCAGGGCGATCCCACACAAGGCAACACAAATGAAGAGGCCCGCCAGCGCAAGCAATGTCCTGTACTCAATGCGGCGCATCAGCAGAGACGCCGCGGGAACCCCTGCCATAAATCCGATGAATTGCGCAAAAACGAGTTGCCCACCCACCGTATAGGAGACGTGGTAGTAGGATATGACTTGGGGCAATACGGAGCCCACCAGCACGGTCGCCAAACCGACCACGAAATACATGGCGCCCGCTGTCCAGAGAAATGACCGCAAGCAAAACTCCTCCAGGGTCAGGCCTGTGAAAACGTTCTGAACGCCTGCCAATGTCAATCGAGTTCGTGACCACCGTGACCTGCGCGGCGTTTCTGTTATTATAAGTTTTTCTATGCATATTTGAAAGTATCTTCAAGTGGTTCAAATTCGCCCACACCGTCATAACTATCCCCTGTCGCTCTCCGAATGCGGAATCAGCGCAGCCTTGCGACCTTTAAATAAAGCACACTTTAGAGCGAATGAGATGGGCTGTCTGTCATCATCGAACTGAATTGAAAACATTGCGCGCGTGTTCGCATCGGCCTCGCGAAACATACGGTCAATCTCGGCCCTTCTCGCTTCATCGGGATCTGCCTGCTCAATCCACCAGGATACTTCCATGTGAAGATCCCATTCACGAGTGACGTTTGTGCTGACGCCCGCCTGCTGAAAACGGCGCTGCCACTCAAGAGCGGTCCATTCTCGTACATGGGACTGATCACGAAGCCAATCAAGGCGATTGATATATTCGTCGAGATGCGTTTCGTCAGGGGCGATGTGATCGGCCAGCAGCAGCAGTCCACCTGGCTTTAATACGCGTGACATTTCTCTAATGGCTGCATCTGGGTCCACGAAGTGATGGGCGGCAAAGCGACAGGTGACAAGATCGAAATGGTGATTCGCAAACGGCATATGCACAGCGTCGCCGACGAGAAACTGGACATTGACAAGTCCACGCTCCGCAGCCAAATGCGTCGCATTCTCAATCATTCTGGCTGTCAGATCGATGCCTGTAACCGCCCGCGCACCCCCGGCCAGGGCCAATGCCGTATGTCCTGTACCTGTTCCCACGTCGAGGATGTGTTCATGACCCGTCAAACAGGCCTCCGCAACCACCCACTCCAGATCCTTCCCGCTTGCGTGCACGTGCGACGTCGTGTATTTGTCGGCGCGGCGCGAGAACTGCTCTTGCACTGAATCATTCGATCCTGTCATTCCATCCGCCTCCCCAGTCTCCAACAATGCGATTGATGTAATCATACTGATCGCAACACCATATGTCTAAGATATATATCCTACATTATCGATAGCTTTTATCTATGCCTACGATATGTGGATTGCTGTCGCGCCCATGGGGCGGGAAACGCAGAAACATGAGTGTAAGACCGATTCCGATCAGGAATAGAAGTGCGACAATCACTAAGGCAATGTGCATCATAATGACAAAGTTATGACCATTTAGCAGTACTCCAACCACAGCTACACCCAATGCGCCGCCAACCTGTCGACTGGCGTTTAACACAGCTGAGGCAATGCCCGATTTTTCCGTGGGCGTCTCAGAGAGGACCGCCGCTGTCATTGCCGGGGCCATCATGCCGGTTCCAAAACCGAAGAAGAATAACCCGGTAGCCATTACAATATAACGGGTGTGCACCCCAACGGCGCTTAGAATAATTGAACCTATGAGTGAAGAAGATAGACCGATTGCAAGCGGCGGCCCAGGCCCATACCTCGAAGCGAGTCGCCCGGACACAAGGGCGGATGTCAGAGCTCCGCTGACCGTCAGCGGCAAAAATGCGAGTCCAGTGAGTACGGCTGAGAATTTGAGGATGTCTTGCAAGAACAGGGAAAGGGCAAATAGCATGCCATAGAGCCCAAAATTATAGAACAGACCCACCAGGTTGCCAATGGAAAAATAAGTGGAAGAGAATAATGCAGTGGGCAACAGTGGATCATGGATACGTCTCTCCCTGAAGAGGAAAAGCCCTGTGGTCAACAGGCATAGCCCAAATATCGAACCTGTGGACGCCG
>JAKADD010000334.1 GCA_021820825.1 Bacillota bacterium | reverse complement strand
GTTCACCTTCTCACCATCCACGCGACAGAAATACTGCTTCTTGCCAAGCGCCTCCAGCAGCGATCGGCGAATGGGATCAGCCAGTGCCTTATACGCCCAATCGATATCGGTTCGAACCGCATCGCCGCGTGTCGGGTTCGTCGTTGCCATGATCATTCCTCCGTAGGCTACCGCTCACGCATTCCTGACCGGTGCGGATTCCGATGCACGGATTGTGCCACTCAGCAGCAAATCAAGTCAATCATGCACTCGGAACCGCTCCCTCCCCCTCTTCGATGGCCCCCGTCTTTCGCAGCCGCGGATGGGTCTCCTGCATGCGAAACAGAAGGACGACCATCGAAATCAGCACAATGACGCCGATCAGATCCAGACTGTGCAGCATGCCCATTGAGCGGCTCGCGACGCCAAGCAGCAGGCCGCCGACCGCATATCCCCCGTCGCGCCACAGGCGATACACGCCGAGTACGCCGCCCCGTATTTCCGGCGGCGCCACGTCAGCCACAGCGGCATTGAGGTTCGGATAGAGCAGCGCCATACCCAGTCCCATGACGCCTGCCGTGACCATCCACCAGACAAACGCATGCCCGAGTCCAAATGCGAGGATGCCCACGCCAAGCAGCCCCATGCCCGCCACAATGGGCGGCTTTCGCCCAATCTTGTCTGACAGTAAACCGGTGCCGAACTGGGCAAACCCCCACACCATCGTGTACATGCCTCCAACAAGTCCGATATCGACGATCGATGCGCGTAAATCCGCCAGGTAAAGCGGCAGCATCGCCCACACCAGTGTGTCCGCCAGTTTGTTCACAAGACCCGCCTGACTGAGCGACGACAACGTCGGATTCCCGACCGTCGTGGTCCAAAAGATCTTCCCTATACCCACACGCTCGCGCGCGATCTTCTCGCGCGGCATGTCTCTCAACGCGGTCTGCGCCGATTCGTTCGTTTTGGCTTCCTGCAACACATGCCCGCGCGTCTCACGGATGACCAGAACGCTGGCGCCAAGACCAACCAGCAGGACAGCCGCCCCGTACACAAAGGGGGCCTGCAACAGGCCATAGCGTGCGGCGATGACACCCGTGAGAACCGTCGAGATCGAGACGCCGATATACCCCGTCGCCTCATTGATGCCCATCGCAAGGCCTCGCTCCCTGGAACCCACCAGATCCAACTGCTTCGTGATCGTCATCGTCCAAGAAAATGCCTGATTGGCGCCCAGAAAGACGTTCGCCAGAATCACGGCGGACCACGTGTGAACAAATAAGAGGAGAGCCATCATCGGGATGCCCAGCAGCCACCCCATGATGAGCACGGGACGTCGACCCACGGCATCGGAAAAGTGTCCGGCGACCAGATTTAAGATGGCCTTTGTGAGACCGAACGCGACGATAAACGCAAAGATGAGCGTCGTGGAAGTTATGTGATAGACGTCTTTCCCGAGCAAGGGAACGACTGTGCGTTCGAGTCCAACGGTCATTCCGACGAGTATGGTACTGAACACGAGCCACAAGAACTGCTGCAGATTCGGCCGGATCCCTGCTTGCTGAGTTGTGTCTGCCAAGACGTTCACTCCCTTTGATTCGAGCACCCAATTTGCACATAATCCTAATATCCGCATGTATGAATATATGAATACATGAATATATAGTATCTGCAAGCGTGCCCATTGTCAACGGCGCGCAATAACTCCGCTAATATCATACCCAGGAGGAGTTGGATCACTCACATAGAAATCTAACCGAAGGGATTGTTGTGCATATTGTCGTTATCAGCCCGTCGTAAATACATCGCTACGATGAGTGAGAGGTATTGGGCCGATCTGGAACATCCGGAAAACTGCGGCTTCTCGATGAACTCGTTATGACGCTGGGGTATCAGCGTAAGTACGCCATTGCGATCTTGCGCGCCGACGCTGCGCCAAAGAAGAAGCCAAGGAGTCGATCCCGTACCATTCAATACCGATAGACGCATCCACACATGGCGAACCCAGAGCCCGCGACGGCGCGCGGCCATGCACCGTTGTCCGGCCAATGGCCTCATTTTGCCGATGGAACAATCTTAATGCAAAATGTTGAGGCCAAATCCAAGTACCCCTGTAAGACTGACCACGCTGATGGCGTAAATAAATGCGGTACGCCGTCCCATGCTACGGGTGATAGGACCCAGAGTCGAAATATTGGTGCCCACACCCGCCACGAGTAAAACCATTGCACTGCCCGTGCCGAGTCCTTTGTGCAGGAGAGATTGCACCCAAGGCAATGACCCCAGGCTGTCCGTGTAAAAAATGGCCGCCAGAGCAACGGCGGCAAGTAACCCCAATACTCGTGAACCGCCAAGGTATGTCGTGAAGAAACTTTGGGGCACAAACGTTTCCACCAGTGCGCCCAAGACTACGCCAATCAACATCCACAAACCGATCTCTTTCCCCAAATCAATCATAAATCGCAACGCTGCCCGGAATTTGGCAGGGTGATCGCGAAAGTCGATCAACCCTGTACCGGCAGCCGCAGACGTACCGCAACTGCTTCCGCAACCAGCCTCGCATTCGCACGTCGTTTCGGCGAGGATTGTGTCTGGAAGAATCTTGACCGACTCAGGTACGAACCGGTCAATGATGATACCAGTTAAGAATGCGACGACCACAGAAGACAAGCCCACAAGCAATGCGACACGTACGCCAAGAAATACGGCGAGTGACCCTAATCCATAGAAATTGAACCATGGTGTTGAAATTAAAAAGGCAGCGGCGGGTCCGCGACCAGCACCTTGACGATACAGTGAGAGAGCGGTTGGGATGGCGGAACAACAGCATAAAGGCGTGACCAATCCGACGACGGATGCCAAGGCGTTGCTTTTTATGCCGCCTGCCCCGAGGTGCTGAATGATGGCCTCCTTACGAACGTATGCATTCACGAGACCCGCAACAAAAAAACCCAAGACAGCGACCTCAGCAATTTCCTTGACGTAATCCAGCAGCGTCAAAATAAACGTGTGAAGCATTCGCTCACATCCTCTTCATATGTCATCAATTTATTTTGATTAACAAAACAAATTGATGCCAGTTTTATATCAATCTGCGTTATTGCACCGAGACGGGAATTACGCGTTCCAATTGCTCTAGAATGTCCATTCGCACTAGACTGTAATGGCTCCAGGGTCCATGTATATCCCGTTTGATAAGCTCTGCATCAAGCAATTGTTTAAGATGGTACGATACCTTCGACTGGGGCAAACCCAAGATTTCCTCAAATTCACATGTACAAAGATCTCGATACTTGGATAAGAGATAAACGATCTGCACACGAATCGGATCATTCAAAGCCTTTGCCAGCATGGTGATGGCTTTAACTCGAAATTCATCCGGCAGTGCGACTGTGTTTCGGCGTATCCGAGGAATTTCAGTCACACAACATGCAGTTTGCTTTCGGAATGTCTTATCTTGCATAGGCACACCTCATCAAAAATATTTGATATGATTATATGGCGGTGACGACACCAATGTCAAATGAAGGCGGTCGAAATCATCCGGGCA
>JAKADD010000333.1 GCA_021820825.1 Bacillota bacterium | reverse complement strand
CTTTCGCCGCGCGCCGACCGCACGCAGAATCCCGATTTCGCGGCGCCGTTCAAGCACAGACATGCTCATGATGACGCTGATCATCAGTCCGGCAACGACCAGGGCGATCCCGCCGATCACGCCGAGTCCCGCTTCGATGGCGGAGAAGCTGCTCGTGATGGATTGTAAAATTTGCTGCACCGTTGTGGTTCCGTATCCCATTTTATTGATGCGTTTTGCAAGCGGCGCCACATCTGTGATCGTCTGCCCGATCACGGTCGCGCCAGGGTACGTAACGTTCGTCGACCCAGAGACCTCTTTCACCCACGTGGCGGCCAGAGTGTAAGGAACATAATTCGCTCCGTTGCCAGTCACAATCCCAGTCACGCGCAGCGTCACAAACGGGAGCCTGCGCGGCGGCGTGACGAGTCCTGCGCCGCCGCCGAAAACACCGCCCGACATGCCTTCCGGTCGAATGGAAATGGTGCGGCCGATCAGTTTGTCAGGGTTCGGTTTCTTGCCGCCCAGCAACGCTTTGGCGTAGACAGAGGACACGAGAATGCCCTTTCCCGCAGGCCATGCGCCCGCACCCAGAGTGGGCCGCAGACCGGACACCGACGCCAGGCGGGCAGGCGGTAAGTTCAGAATGGTGGCCATGGTGTTGCTCCCGCCCTCCCGCAGCGTGGCCATGAACATGACGGACGCATACGCTCCCCTCGCGCCGGGAAGCGCCGCGAACTTACTGAGGGACCGCGGCGTGATTGGAGTCGTTGGGCCTGCGGCAGTGTTTGGCGCAAACGGACTGCTCGTGCCGGACACGCGCTGCGGAGACACCGTAATCGACGTCAGCGGTCCAAAAGAAGTGAGTCCGGCTACGACGCCTGACTCCAGTCCCGATCCGAGACCCATGAGCAGTACTGTCGACGCCACTCCGACCGCGATGCCAAGCCCCGTAAGAATGGCGCGCCCCATGCGCCGTCTGACGGCGGACAGCGCCATGCGCGCCAGAGTGCCAAAGCGTACACTGTGCGCGACTCTCGATTCGTGTCCAGCCGAAGTGTCTACAGAAACGTTTCGAACATCGTCCGCATGGATTCGACCGTCGCGAATGCGGACGACGCGGTCCGCGAACGGAATGAACTCCTCGTTGTGTGTGACCACGACGACCGTGCGTCCGTCTTCATGTGCGATGGTTCCCAGCAACTGCATGATTTCAAGACCACTCTGACTGTCCAGGTTGCCTGTCGGTTCATCGGCCAGCACAATTTGCGGATCAGCGGCGAGTGCGCGCGCGACGGCGACGCGTTGCGCCTGACCGCCCGACAATTGATGCGGTCGATGGTCGGCGCGGTCAAGCAGACCCACGCGCGCGAGCAGTGTTTTTGCCCGTTCCCGGCGCTCTGCAAGCGGCACTCCGGCAATCGCCAGAGGCAATTCGACATTCTCCGCCGCCGTCATCGTGGGGAGAAGATGAAAGGACTGAAAGACAAATCCGACGTCACTTCGTCGATACGCGGACAGTTGATCTGATTTGAGCCGGGTGATGGCGCGGCCAAAAACGAGAATCTCTCCCTCGTCAGGGCGGTCCATGCCTCCCATCAGGTGCAGGAGAGTCGATTTGCCGCCGCCAGACGGACCAAGAATGCACGTGAACGACCCCGCCCACAGTTCAAGCGAGACATCGGCCGCCGCCTGGATGTCTTCCGCGCCTCGCTGGTAGTGTTTCCACACACCGCGCAACGCGAGCGACGGGAGAGTGGCGCTATTGTCAACTTCAGACGGCATCCCGTTCCCCCTCCCGCCGAGTCGTCACACCGCCAATCAACCCAGCGATCAGACCCAGTACTCCATACATGATCAGCGACGCAACGATTCCCAGGACATGCACAAGAGGCGAATTCCCGATTGAAACCGCCTGCGCGACTTGCGCAGAAGAAACAGTCTGGCCAGCCTTTTGCATTTGCTGTTCGAATTCTGCTGGAGTGATGGTCACAAAAAAACTGCCGATACTAAACAAAAAACCGTATATGGCGCCCATAAGCGCACCTTTCCACAGCGGGCGACCGCCACTGCGTTTGGCGGCGCGGCCAGCGAACAGCGCCACTACCAATGCCAGCACATCAAGAATGATGATGACGATTGAAACCGTTCCATGCAGATTCGTATTGGCGCCGCCAATTGCTGCGAGCAACAGCGCCACCACACCCAGCACAACCGCAAAAATAATGAACTTTCTCCCGGATTGCATGACATCCACTCTCCATTCATTTTGTATTCCAATCCTTGGATTCATGCCCAAATCGGGACCATTATACCCCAGAGTTTTGAAAATTGGAAGACACAACCTTGCTTCCTTGCGTCTCCGCGGAATAGACTGCATGACACCATAGTGGAGTTGTCGATCTCACACGCATGCTACTCAAGTGTTATCCACAGCCGCCAAAACCGTCACGCAGGAAATGCCTTCGACGCCAAACGCAGGCGGTGCGCGATACAAAATGTGTGATATAAATGTGTTGACACGTTAATAACCATTGGTTATATTATGACCAATGGTTATTAACCGCCGATCGCCAACCATTCGGAACCTGTCTCAGGAAGTAATCCTGGACGCTCCAAGATTCGGTTCATGTCTAAGGAGGATGATCAGCCAGTATGTTGCGCAAACAGGAACTCCGTTCTACAGAAACAAGAAGCGATATTCTGGCCGCCGCAGGAACCCTGTTTGCCAAACGGGGATTCGCTGCCGTGACAATGCGGGAGATTGCCGGGCAAGCGGGATACTCCCATACCACGATATACATCCACTTCAAGGATAAAGAGGCGTTGCTCCATGAATTGTCCATGCCCCCGCTGCAGGAACTGAAACAGCGAATGGAGGCCATTCTGCTTCATCATGAGTCGTCTGCAGAAGAGAGACTGAAAGGAATCAGTCGCGAATTTATCCGCTTCTGTCTACAAAACCGAACCATGTACACCATCTTTTTCGGAGCGAAAGCAGGGCGAGTGGATGAAGAACAACCCGCACTCGCAATCAATCAATTGCGCAACGAACTGTTTCAGCTTCTACAGCAGGCGCTTCAGAACTGTCTCGAAAGACAGCGGAATGACCTCCTGCTGTCCAGTGCACGCATCTTTTTTTTCACGATCCAGGGCATCGTGGGTACATACACCTATTCCGCTGAAACCCCCGAGGCATTGATGGAGCGGTTGTCTCCCACGTTTGACGACGCGGTTGAAGTCCTTCTTCTGGGGTTCCAGCAACAACAGAAACGGAGAGTGCCGGCCGATGAAAACTGAACGCGTATCCGACCATATCTGGAGCCTGCGAAGTTGGGTGGTGATTCCCATTCACGTGTGGATCGTCGTCGAGGAGACCGGTTTGACGTTGGTGGATGCGGGTATTCCCATGATGGCCAGAGGCATTGCCGAATTCATCGAACGCCTGCATGCCGGGCCGCTGCAACGCATTGTATTGACGCACGGACACTCGGATCATGTGGGGGCCATTGCCGGACACGTCGTGTATTATCACGAAGACGATCAGGTGTTGCTGGC
>JAKADD010000332.1 GCA_021820825.1 Bacillota bacterium | reverse complement strand
CGAACGCAGAGCACGGCATGATGCGCTTCTTGTCTTTGAGTATGGATTCCACCATCTGAGTGATCGCCGCGCCGGGCGCATAGTACGCACTGCCGGTCTTCAAATGATTCACAATTTCAGCGCCGCCCTGGCGCGTACGTTGCACCAGACGGTCCAGTGTGGCCTGATCGAGCAGCGTGTCAATCGGAATCCCGCTCACGTACGAATAGCGAACGAGGGGCACCATGTCATCGCCATGGCCGCCCAGGACAAACGCGGACACGTCTTCGAAAGACACGCCGAGTTCCAGCGCAATGAAGGTGCGAAAGCGCGCAGAGTCGAGCACTCCGCCAAGGCCGACGATTCGTTCGGGTGCGAACCCACTTTCCTTAAACGCCACCTGGGCCATCACGTCGGATGGGTTCGTTACCAGAATCAGATGGGCGTCTGGAGAACGGGAGGCGATCTCTTTGACGACAGCGCGGACGACTTTTACGTTCGTGTCGACCAGATCGTTGCGGCTCATTCCTGGCTTGCGGCCAATTCCAGCTGTAATGACAACAACGTCGGAATGGGCTGTCTCATCGTAAGAGTTGGTGCCTGTGATCGTGCAATCGTATCCTTCCACGGGGGCCGCTTCCTGCAGATCAAGCGCCTTCCCCTGGGGAATGCCTTCGACAACATCCGTCAGGACGATGTCGCCGAGTTCCTTCATGGCCAGATAATGCGCCACCGTGGCTCCCACATTGCCAGCGCCCACCACAGTAATTTTGGGTCGTTTCATCTTGCGATCACTCCTTTTGCCTTCACACTGTCGCCGTGGCTTGCCCTGCTGTCCGCAGCGTCTTTTTGCAGGCTGGGAAAATGTTTGGGATGCCAGGCGATCAGCGTTCCATTCACGATCCCCTTAAGAGTACCTAAACTGACTATCACAAAGCAACCTGAGAGAAAGACAAGTTGTAGAAATCCTGCGACATAGAAGAAACGCAATTGTGTCAGATGATACAGGGCATAGGTGCCTGCCGTGAAACTGCCCAGCGGGAAGACGTAACTCCACCAACCCAGTGTGTACGGGATGCCTTCGCCTTTCTTGCTGAGATGAAGGATCGTGTAGAGTGTTGCGATCACGATCCACCACATGCCGACGCCCCATAGGGCAGACCCCGCGAACAGGCCGAGCGCGCGAAGTCCGGGCAGGAATGAGGCAAACAGGCTGTGCGTAGAGAGTGGAACCGTGGCCAGAGTACCCATCGCCATGCCAATGGGTCCAATTTCAACCCATACGCTTGGAGCCATGCTGCCAGGCACCATTCGATGGTACATCAACCTGGAATAAAACAGCGCGCTGACCATCAAGAAAAGAAAGAAGGTGAGTCCGAAGAGTGAGATGTCAAAAACAGTCATGCCCATGTTGACGGCGGGCGATCCCCAGTAAGAGAGCAGATTGGCGCCGTCAGCCGCGCATACGATGGGCGGCACCACCGGAATCAGCCAGCTGGCCAGCGCGTCGCCCGGCGCAATATCATGCTGCGTGAACATCAGATAGGGCACCGCGATCGCGGCGAAGAGGCTGATCGCCACACCGACTATCCAGAGAATCTGACTGATGTGCAGCGACAGTGCAAACGGCCATACGTGCGTACCGATGAGAAAGAAGTCGTTGCCCACCACATTTGTTGCCATTGCCAGAGCGCCATAAAATAAAGCCTTTGAGGGATCTCGAAAGTCCGCCAGGGCTTCTGTCGTGTGGTTGAACCAGCGGACTCCCCACAGCGCGAGAGCGACCAGGAACAGCGCCAGCACAGCGATAAACGCTGCAAACCCAAATGTTTTATGAAAGGGAAATACAAGCGGCGAAGAATAGCTGAGGCCCGCCATGATCCCCACACCCATAACGACCGTAAACCAGTTAGTTCCTATCTGTCGAGCTACAGACATATCACTGTCCTCCATTCACGAATATCGATCTGCATTGTCTACACTGTTTATGATATCGAATAAGAGTTGCGTAGAAATAACGCATTTGCGATTATAAGTATAATAAAAACAAATAGGAGTGATGGTCGTGAATATTCTGGAACCTTGGCGCACGTTTTTGACAGTGGCGCAGGAAGGGAGCATTTCACACGCCGCAAGAAAACTGCGCGTTTCGCAACCGGCTGTCAGTCAGCAGATCAAACAATTGGAGCAGATTTATCGCACGCCGCTCTTTGACCGCCGCAGCAGGGGGATGGCGCTCACAGAAGCCGGGAGCATCCTGCAGCGTGAAGCGGGCAGGATCGATGAGTTGATTGCCTTGTCCCTGGAACAGGTGACTGCAGCCGCAGACACGCAGTCGGGAACGCTTGCCATTGGGGCCAGCATGACAATAGCAGAATATGTGGTGCCGACGGCGCTGACCCTGTTTCGCAAGTTGCGGCCACTCGTTCGGGTCAAGCTGTTCACCGGAAACTCAGAAGAGATCGGCCGCCAGGTCGCCAATGCGGATTTGCTGGTGGGACTGATTGAAGCGCCTCTATTCGACACGCGCATTGTTTCGCGCGCATTTCTGGATGATGAACTCGGCGCCATTGTCTCTCCCAGGCATTCCCTCGCGCAACGAAAAAATGTCCTGTTGCGCGATCTGACTGGCGATCGACTGCTCATCCGTGAAACTGGTTCCGGAACGCGCACAGTGCTGGAGGAGGCGCTCCGGGCAGAGGATCTGTCCCTGCGTGATTTTTCTGTATTTCTGGAAAGCAACAATCCACAGACGCTCAAGGCGCTCGTAGAAACTGGTTACGGAATTTCGATCATGTCAAAATGGGCTGTGCAGGACGCTGTCGCCGATGGACGCGTCGTGTTCGTCCCGTTCGCCAACAGGGCAATCAAACGTTCTTTTCTGATGTCGTGGTTGGAAAAGTATCAGCATGATCCGCTGTTAACCGCTTTTGTTCAGGTGCTTGACCAGATGAATTTGCCGGAGTCGGGATAGAAGGGTATGCTATACTACTTGATGAAGGCCGTTTAAACGAGGTGGGCCAGGGAAATGGCGAGTGAACCACAGAAGGAACGTAAAGAGCAGTATATGACATCGTCCGGAATCAGCGTACAGCGGGTCTACGATCCGACTGCCGTCGCAGCAGGCGGCTCCTACGAGGATAGACTGGGCAATCCCGGAATGTATCCGTTTACCCGCGGCATAAAGCCCACGATGTATCGTGGAAGGCTCTGGACCATGCGCCAGTATGCGGGGTTCGGCGATGCGCGGCAGACAAACAGGCGGTTTCGTTTTTTGCTGGAGCAGGGGCAGACTGGCCTGTCCACAGCGTTTGATTTGCCAACGCAGATTGGGTACGACGCGGATCATCCATTTGCCCTTGGGGAAGTCGGGAAAGTGGGAGTTTCCATTTCCTCTCTGCTCGATATGGAGACGCTGTTTGACCAGATTCCCCTTGATCGTGTGAGCACATCAATGACGATCAACGCTCCGGCCGCAGTCCTGCTGGCCATGTACATAGCGGTGGGGGAAAAACAGGGAGTGCCAAGCGCCGCACTGTCTGGAACCATTCAAAACGAC
>JAKADD010000331.1 GCA_021820825.1 Bacillota bacterium | reverse complement strand
CGAACTGGTGACGGCGTCGCAGGTTTTTTCAAAAAATCGCATCGGCGCCCTTGTTGTGCTTGAACGGGAGACTGGCCTGAATGAATATGTGGAGACTGGCATTGCCATTGGCGGTCTTTTAAGCTCAGAATTGTTGATTAACGGATTTATTCCCAATACACCCCTGCACGATGGCGCGATGATCGTACGCGCCGACCGCGTCCTTGCCGCCTCCTGCTATCTGCCGCTGAGCGATCGGTCGGACATTGCCAAGGAATTGGGAACCCGTCATAGAGCTGCAGTCGGCATCACGGAACAGTCTGACGCCCTGGTTGTCGTTGTGTCGGAGGAGACAGGGAAGATCTCTGTCGCCGAAGGGGGAGAGCTGATCAGGAATCTGGACGAGAGAGCCTTGACTGAGAAGTTGATGAGAGGCCTCAGTCCACAACACAACGGGGGATTTCACCTGTTCGGCCGAAAGGCGGGCAATCCATGAAAAAACGCGGAAGCTGGATAATGAACAACAACTTCGTTCTACTGATTTCCCTTGTGATGGGCGTCGCTCTGTGGATTATCGTCAATTCCTCTCCCAATGGACAAGTGACCAGTGGACTTGCCAACACCACACAGGTGATTCACAACGTACCTCTGGAAGTCGTAACGTCACCCAATACAGTGGCTGTCACACAGAGCCCCTCGCATGTCAATATCAGTATTACGGGAAGCATTCTTGCCGTTGCGACGGTGCAGGCGGAATCGTCAGGCATTCGGGCTGTCGCGAACGCGCTGTCTGTGGACCCCGGCATTCATCGGGTGTCGGTAATCGTGGAGAATGTTCCGACGAATTCCGTCAACTATGCGGCCCAGCCGACTTCTGCTGTGATTGATCTGCAGGCCAAGGTCAGCGTCTCGGAAAAACCGCAGATTCAGCTTGTGGGCGCAGCGTCGTCCGGCCTTACGGTGGACAACCCGATCTCTTCGGTGGCGAGCGTACTTGTCAGCGGGCCGGACACTCTGGTGCGCCAGGTTACAGGCGTCACGGCGAGGGTGAACATTGCCGGAAGTGGGCAGAGTGTCACGCGGATTGTGCCTGTGCTTCCGATCGGCAAGGATGGGAAGGTCATTCCCGAGGTCACATGCACGCCCGCAACTATTACGGTCACGGTTCCTATTCGAAATCCTGTCCATCGTGTCAGACTGGCCGCGACGACGGTGGGAACTCCTGCGGGACTGAATGCGGTGTCGGCAATATCCATTTCTCCTTCGCATATTCTGGTGCAGGGGGCGAGTCGAGCGGTGGATAGCCTTGCCAACATCGTTTTGCCGCCGATTGACGTCAGCAAGTGGAGTGGCACGAAAACAGTGCAGGTGCCTATCCCCAGTCCGTTTGAGGGAGCGCATCTGTCCACGCCAGAGGCTGCCGTGACTGTGACATTGGCGCCACGCAACACAATCACCGTTGAAGGTGTATCTATTTTGCTGCTGGGGGAGAAAAAAGGCGTTACGTACAATGCGAATGTGACTGGCACGGCCGTGACGGTGGCGGGTCCTGCGCAGCAGCTGTCAGTGTTGCAGCAGTCTGACCTGGTGGGATATATCAATGTGAGCGGGCTGAAACCAGGCCAACAGGCGAAACTGCCAGTTTCCGTGTCGCTGCCACAATTTGTGACCTTGCAAAGCATTGCTCAGCCATTTGTCATCGTCAAGGCGGGGAAGTAGCGCGTGTGCTCTTGGCCGCTGAGCTTTTCTCATGGCAATGGGCGCGTGCGAAAGTCTATTGCGAGACTTCATTTGCTATGCGACAATGGCAAAGAATCCTCGCGGACTGACTTTGCTGACAGGTTCTATTACGTTTGCATTGCGATTAAAGGAGACTAAGGCGTGGCTCGTTTGTTTGGAACGGATGGTGTGCGCGGGATCGCAAACCGCGACCTGACGCCTGAATTGGCGTATCGACTGGGTTATGCAGCGGCGTGTGTGTTGGGCGCGCGGAAAACGGATGAACTATTTTTCGTGCTTGGCAAGGATACCAGGTATTCTGGCGATCTGCTTGAAGCGGCGCTGATGGCAGGCGTCATGACGGCGGGTGTCAACATTTGTCCGCTCGGAGTGATTCCGACGCCGGGGGTGGCTTACGTGACTCGCGTCGCAGGCGCGGCGGCCGGGGTGATGATATCTGCCTCGCACAATCCCATGGAGGACAATGGGATCAAGTTTTTCGGCGCGGACGGTTTCAAACTGTCTGACGCAGTAGAAGACAAAATTGAGGCGCAGATGGAACGACTGAACGAGTGCGAACGGCCGGTTGGCAGCGGCGTCGGAAGGGTTGTTGAAAAAACGCAGGGGATCGCCGAGTACGCCGCTTTTTTGCGGAGCACGGTTCGCCGCTCGTTTGTCGGCCTGAAGGTCGCGGTCGATGCAGCGCATGGCGCGGCGTATGAGCTGGCGGCCCGCGTTCTGGCCGATCTGGGCGCCGACGTGCAACTGTTCGCCGCAGAACCTGACGGCACCAATATCAATGTGAACTGTGGCTCGACCCATCCCGCCCACATCGCAGAGCGCGTGCGCGAGTGCGGCGCTGACGTGGGTCTGGCGTTTGACGGGGATGCTGACCGGCTGATCGCGGTGGATGAACAGGGAAACATCGTTGACGGCGACCGTGTCATGCTGATTTGCGCCCAGGATATGACACACCGCGGCACGCTGTTTGGCCAGACAATTGTGACGACTATCATGAGCAACTACGGGTTTGTCAAGGCGGCCCGCGAACTGGATTTTGAACTGGTGCGCACGGCAGTGGGAGATCGTTACGTTATGGAAGCAATGCGCGAGGGCGGCTACGTACTCGGGGGCGAGCAGTCGGGCCATGTCATATTTCTTCAGCACAACACGACGGGCGACGGCATTCTGACAGCACTGCAGTTGCTCGACGTCATCGCCGGTTCCGGGAAAAAACTCAGCGAACTGGCCGCGGTCATGCGGTCCTACCCTCAGGTGCTGATCAATGTGCGCGTCAAGGATAAGACAGCCTGGCGGGGCAATGAAGCGATCGGCCATGCCATACAAGAGGTGGAAAATCAATTGGCCGACGATGGACGGGTGCTTGTGCGCGAATCGGGAACGGAGCCCATCGTGCGCGTCATGGTGGAAGGCGCCGTTGAAGAGGAAGTTCGCCGCTATGCGGAGGCTATCGTGGCAGTGGTTCGCCAGGAACTGGGAGCGGAACAACAGGCCGCCTGTTGATCGCGAAGCGCTGGAACCAGGCGGCGTGACGGAGGGGAGGTGATGGCGGAACGGATCGGGGAGCACTTTGGGATGCATGATGCGCTACGCAGGAGCGACGAATGGTGTCGTGAGAAGCGGCGTAGATCCCCGCAAAAAAACATTCAGCGGAGAAGGCAGGTGGTTGCGTTCTGACAGAAAAGGCAACGCAAGAAATGCTCAGCACGGCACAATGAAAGCGCCAGGACTGTCTGGAAGCAGATCAGGCAGTTGACGCGGTGGAGGTTAGCGAACCATTCGGCGGGTGCCTCCCGGTGTGAGTCCGCATCGCTATGGAATGCCGCA
>JAKADD010000330.1 GCA_021820825.1 Bacillota bacterium | reverse complement strand
TACGCGCAACATCTACCGCGAATACATTCGTCCGGAGTGCACGGATAAAGAGCAGGCGCGCGTGGCGAAGATCACAAGCCTTGTGGTCAAATTGGGCGCACTCGTGTTTGTCCTTGGATTGCCGGCAACGATGGCGATCTACCTGCAGACACTCGGCGGCATCTGGATTCTTCAGACACTGCCGGCTGTTGTGGTCGGTCTCTATACGCGCTGGTTTCATCGCTGGGGATTGCTGCTTGGCTGGTTCGCAGGCATGCTCGTGGGCACCGGGATGGCTTGGGCGGAAGCGTTCAAGACATCGGTCTATCCGCTGCATCTGGGCGGTCTGGTGATTCCTGGTTATGCGGCTGTGTGGGCGCTCATCGCAAACTTTGCGGTGGCGGCTGTCGTTACGGTGATCCTGAATGCAGCGGGCGTGGCGAAAGGGAATGACGGCACGACGGAAGTGGATTATGAGGGCTCGGCAATCGCATCTGTCTGATGCAAGCCAAGGAGGGCCAAACCTGGATTGGTGCGTGACGATGCTATAAATTGCAACAAACGGTCCAGGGGCGCGCTGACGTCCGTCTGGACCGTTTGCGTTGCGTCTGTGTCCGCTGGTCCGGCGCCATGTGTGATAACATGCTTCGTAGATCATCAATGCGAGGGGGATTTTGCCGTGCCCAGAGAGATGGAAGATACCCGGGCGCTGTTTGACGGCTGGTCGGGAAGCTACGAACAGGGGCTGCAGAATCCGCAAGGGCCGCTGGAAGGGCATGCGCGCAGCCTGGCGACGGCTGCGCGCATGCTGGACATACCACCGAACGCTGCCGTGCTGGATATCGGCGTTGGCACGGGTGCATTTGCAGCATTGCTTGATACTCAGCAGACGCGGATCAGTGGAATTGACCTGAGTGAAGGCATGCTGGATCAGTGCAGAAGTTTGCATCCCAACTACGAATTGACCGTAGGCACATTCACTTCGGTTCCATTTCCGGATCAGCGCTTCGATGTTGTCGTCTCCAGTTTTTGCTTTCATGAGGTGGAACCCGCGGAACGCCTGAAGGCATGCCGGGAGGTTTACCGGGTGCTCAAACCCGGTGGAAATCTGTGCCTGCTCGATATCATGTTCGCCTCGCAGACAGCGATGGACCGCGCGCGGCAAACGCTCGCAGACCGATGGGATCCTGATGAGGAGTATGCACTCGTGGGTTCGCTCGATAATTTGCTGTATACCGCTCTGTTTCGTTCCGTGCGTTGGATGCAAACTGCGCCGCTTCATTTTGCGTGTACGGCGACCAAGTGAGGTATGTATATAGATGACGCCGTGGAGGTATACAAATGGACCTTGTTCGAAAGCAAACCTACATCACTCCGGATCAGGATCGGGCTCTGAAGCAGTTGGCGCACGAATACCAGCTCAGTGAGGCGGAACTGATGCGGCGCGCTTTGGAGTATTGGCTGGCCATTCAGGAGACAAGGGACGACCCGTTCCAAGATTTGATTGGATGTTTTGACGGACCTGCGCGAGGCGAACAGGATGACATCTATCGGTGAATTTCGCCGAATTTTGGTTGATACCTCGGCCTGGATCGCATTATTGATATGCTCAGCGACTATGTGAAGAGAGATTTGTATATTGGACGTTCAGACAATTCCGTCATAGAATAGTGCTATTCGAATAATATTATTTAGCTTTGACTTGGTCTTGATTATGAAAGCGCTTAAAGTCGCGTCAGCATGAAGAGTCCGTCTGCCGGGATTCGCATGCTGTGCCCGTCGCGAGTTCGGCGCAGCTGTGTCTGAGCAGGGGCGCGGCATGCGAATCCCGGCAGACGGGATGTCCGTATTTTCCTGACAAAGGGGATGGAGAGATGGGGGAGAGCGCCCCGGGGTTCGAGCAGCAACGCATGCTCGCCGCGCTCATGTCCTGCGTTGGTTCAGATCATGTGCGCGCCGATGCGGATCTGGCCGCTCGCATTAGCGGACAGCGGGAAGCGGTCGTCAGTGTGTGGCCAGGCACAGCGGATGAGGTGTCCGCCGTTTTGCAGCTGGCCGGAGCAAACGGCTGGAAGACAGCGCCTGTCGGAGCGGGAACGCAGCTGGGCTACGGCAATATCGTACAGCCGATTGCCATTGCGGTGCACATGGAGCGACTGTGTCAGGTCGTTGATTATTCTCCAGCCGATATGGTTGTGACCGTACAGAGCGGCATGCGTTTCACAGATTTGCAGCAAATGTTGGCCGATCATGGGCAGATGCTCGGGATCGATCCAGTGTGCAGTTCATTGGCCACGGTCGGCGGCTTGGTTGCGACGGGCATTTCCGGTCCCGCTCGGGTTCTGTACGGAACGCTGCGCGATATGCTCATCGGAACGCGCATTGCGTTTGCGGATGGGGATCTCGTTCGGACGGGCGGCAAGGTTGTCAAAAACGTCGCCGGATATGACCTGTCCAAATTATTCATCGGTTCTCTCGGCACACTGGGTATTCTCACGGAATGCACATTCAAACTGAAACCGCTTCCGCCCTATCGGGAGTTGTGTCTGCTCAGTGGTTCGACAGCGCAAATCGATGCGCTTCGCTCACAGGTGATGGACGCCAACCTGATTCCGAGCAGTCTGGAACTCCTGGCGACGGAACAGGCCCGAGACAGCGCAGACGACAGGTCCGTTTCTTGGCTGCTCGCCGTTGGCTGCGACGAAGGCGAGCAGGCCGCCGCCTTTCAGACCAGCGCCATGCAACAGTTGGCAACTGCCGTCGGGGCGTCCTGTACCGTATTGCGCCAGGAGGAAGTCGCGCAATTTTGGGAGCGCTATCGCAGGACGCTTGCGCCGTCCGGATTTGTGCTGCGAATCCAGGCGCCGCCGCTGCAACTGGTGTCATTGGCGGCGGAAATTGACGCGTTTGCCGCTGAATGGGGAATCAGGCTGTTTCATTCGTTCTCCCTGTCCAGCGGAACGGGGCGTGTGTTCGCGAACGGCCCTGATGATCTGGACGCGATCTCCGGATTAATCAGCGCCGTGCGCCAGCGCTGCGCTGAACTCGGTTGCGAGAGCGTCATCGAACAGGCTCCGCTGGAGGTTCGCCGCCGCCACGACTGCTTCCATAGCCACCGTCTCGGCGAGAGTGAGCTTGCCGTCATGCGGTTGGTCAAGCAGGCATTTGATCCGGGCAATCTTCTGACGCCAATGAAATTTGTGGGAGGGATCTGAGATGGCGCATGTGATCGCCGCAGCTTCGGCGCCTGAGTTGCTCTCCATAACTGCCGATTCGCCTGACGCCGACAAATATTCCGTATGCGTCCACTGTGGGTTTTGCCTGGAGGTTTGTCCGACTTATCAGGAATTGTCCGATGAAAATCAGTCGCCGCGAGGGCGCGTCTATCTCATCAGGGAAGCCGCAGAGGGACGTATGCCGTATGACGCCGCGGTGATTGACCCCATATTTACATGTCTGGACTGCCGGGCATGCGAAACGGTGTGCCCTTCCGGTGTCCAGGTGGGTGCGCTGATAGAAGAAGCGCGCGGACAGGTGCATGCGCAGCAATTGCCTCGCGGTGTAAACGGC
>JAKADD010000009.1 GCA_021820825.1 Bacillota bacterium | reverse complement strand
GGCATTGCGATTGCGCTCACGGTGAGCGACGCTCGTGTATGGCTGATCGACATCAATCCGCGAGCGGTTGAACTCGCGCGTCAGAACGCCCGCATTGCGGGCGTGGAGGAGCGGGTCGCGATTTTGCAGGCAGATGGAACGGACGGTCTCGATCCCCAGCTGATGTTTGATGTCGTGGCGCTGAACCCGCCGATTCGCGCTGGGAAGAGTGCGGTGTGGAAGCTGTATCGCCAGGCCTGCAACCGACTGTACAGAAGCGGAGAACTGTACGTGGTGATTCAAAAGAAACAGGGCGCTGAATCGAGTGAGACGCATCTCCGCACCCTGTTCGCCGATGTCTCCATTGTGGAACGCGGCGGGGGGTATCGTGTGTTGCGATGTCGCATACCGCTTCCGCCGGGCGACAAAAAAATATTGCCTGAACAGTTGACTTGAAATAACCACTGTGCTATTGTAATAAAATGCGAAATATTATTTTGGGGTTGTATGCTCCACAGATGAATATTCCGCCCATTTTGTGGAAATAGAGTATATTACGCGTCTTTAAGCAGAGGAGAAATGAGGTCTAGGTTGACCCGTTTGTCTTTCTTTTCTTTTTGTGGCTAGCCAGCGATTTGGTATGAGGGGTGACCGATTTGCAGGGACACGCAGTGAAGTACGGACGCCGTGAGCGCAGAACGTACTCCCGGGTGACAGAAGTTCTGGAACTGCCGAACTTGATTGAAATTCAGCAAAAGTCATATGAGTGGTTTTTGCGCAACGGGCTCAGGGAACTTTTCGCAGATATATCGCCCATTCAGGATTTCACTGGCAATCTGGTGTTAGAGTTTATCGACTATAGCTTGGGGGATCCCAAATACAGTGTCGACGAGTCAAAGGAACGCGATGTCACTTACGCGGCGCCGCTCCGTGTCAAAGTGCGGCTTATCAATCGCGAGACTGGCGAAGTTAAGGAGCAGGAAGTGTTCATGGGCGATTTTCCGCTCATGACGGAAACCGGCACTTTCATCATCAACGGCGCCGAACGGGTCATCGTCAGTCAGTTGGTTCGCTCGCCGAGTGTCTATTTCAACGCCAAGATCGACAAAAACGGGAAGAAGACGTTCAGCGCGACCGTGATCCCGAATCGGGGCGCCTGGCTTGAGCTTGAGACCGACGCCAAAGACATTATATACGTTCGCATTGACCGGACCCGCAAGATTCCGGTCACGGTTCTGCTGCGCGCGCTCGGCTTTTCGACCGACGCAGAGATCATCAATCTGTTTGGCGAAGACGAGTACCTGCGCAATACCCTGGAAAAAGACAACACGGATTCAACGGAGCGCGCGCTCATTGAAATCTATGAGCGACTGCGGCCTGGGGAACCCCCCACCGTGGACAACGCGCGCAATCTGCTGGCGTCGCGCTTTTTTGATCCGAAGCGTTATGACCTGGCGGGTGTCGGCCGTTATAAAATCAACAAAAAACTGCATCTCAAGAATCGCCTTCTCAATCAGCGTCTGGCGGAAAGCCTGATTGACCAGGAAACGGGAGAAGTGTTGGCGGAGGCGGGCCAGTTGGTCGATCGCCGTCTGCTTGACAAGCTTCTGGACTATCTCGACGCCGGACTGAACAGTTATACGTACCGTTCTAACGCGGGTTTGACTGAAGAACCGTTGATCGGCGTTCAGGAAATCCGGATCTTCAGCCAACGTGAAGATGGGAAAGCGATCAAAGTAATCGGAAACGGCGGTATTGAGAAGCAGATCAAGCATATCATGCCGTCGGATATTCTCGCATCAATCAGTTACTTTATGAACCTGTTGCACGGCGTGGGAACAACAGACGATATCGACCATCTGGGCAACAGAAGACTACGTTCGGTCGGTGAACTGTTGCAGAATCAGTTTCGCATCGGACTGTCGCGGATGGAGCGCGTGGTCCGTGAACGGATGTCGATTCAGGATGCGAACGCCATCACGCCGCAGGGGCTGATCAACATCCGTCCCGTCATTGCCGCCATCAAGGAGTTCTTTGGATCGAGCCAACTGTCGCAGTTTATGGATCAGACCAACCCGCTCGCGGAATTGACCCATAAGCGCCGTCTGTCGGCGCTTGGTCCAGGCGGCCTGACAAGGGAACGCGCTGGCTTCGAAGTGCGCGATGTCCACCATTCCCACTATGGCCGGATGTGTCCCATTGAGACGCCGGAAGGTCCCAATATCGGGCTGATCAACAGTTTATCCACCTATGCGCGCATCAACGAGCATGGTTTCATTGAGACGCCGTATCGGCGCGTCGATGCGGAGACCGGTATTGTGACCGATCACATCGACTACCTGACTGCGGACGAAGAGGACAACTACATTATCGGACAGGCGAGCGCAAAACTTGCGCCGGACGGCAAATTCGCCGAAGCGGAACAGATCGTCCGCTACAAGGAAGAGATCCTGAGCATGCCGGCAGACCGTGTTGACTATATCGACGTATCGCCGAAACAGGTGGTGTCGGTCGCAACGGCGCTCATTCCCTTTCTGGAAAATGACGATGCGAACCGCGCTCTCATGGGATCCAACATGCAACGTCAGGCCGTGCCGCTGCTGGTGACGGAAGCGCCGCTGGTGGGCACCGGAATGGAATATAAATCCGCCAAGGACTCTGGCGTCACGATTGTGGCCAAGCACTCCGGAACGGTAGAACGCGTGACGGCGAATGAAATCCGCGTGCGGGTGGAGCAGGTTGTTGACGGCCACGTGGTGCAGGGTGATGTGGACCGGTTCAAACTGCAGAAATTCATGCGCTCGAACCAGGGCACCTGCATCAACCAGAGACCGATTGTCCGACTCGGCGAGCGGGTGGAGAAGGGCGACATCATCGCTGATGGACCAGCTACAGAACAGGGTGAACTCGCTCTCGGGCGAAACGTTCTGGTCGCCTTCATGACGTGGGAAGGGTACAACTATGAAGATGCGATACTGCTCAGCGAACTTGTGGTGAAGGATGACATCTATACTTCGATCCACATTGAAGAGTATGAGTGCGAGGCGCGCGACACGAAACTGGGTCCTGAAGAAATCACTCGCGACATCCCGAACGTCGGTGAAGACGCGCTGCGCAACCTGGATGATCGAGGCATCATCCGCATCGGGGCGGAGATCGTGGCAAACGATATACTGGTCGGCAAAGTGACTCCGAAAGGGGTGACGGAACTTACGGCCGAGGAGCGTTTGCTGCACGCCATTTTTGGGGAAAAGGCGCGTGAGGTGCGGGATACTTCACAGCGGGTGCCAAATGGCGGCGCTGGCATCGTGGTCGACGTAAAGGTGTTTACAAGAGAGAACGGGGACGAACTGCCGCCGGGAGTCAATCAACTCGTACGCGTATACATCGCACAAAAGCGCAAAATTTCGGAAGGCGACAAGATGGCCGGACGCCATGGCAACAAAGGTGTCGTGGCGCGCATCATGCCAGTTGAAGATATGCCGTTTCTTCCCGACGGCACACCCGTACAGATTGTGCTCAACCCGCTTGGCGTGCCGTCGCGGATGAATATTGGGCAGGTTCTCGAAACCCACCTGGGAATGGCCGCCGCCGCATTGGGCATTCGCGTGGCGACGCCGGTTTTCGACGGGGCCCATGAGTCGGACGTATTTGACGCTCTTGAAGAAGCTGGATTGCCCAGAGACGGCAAGACAGTGCTGTATGACGGCAGAACGGGCGAACCGTTTGACGGTCGTGTCACTGTCGGTTATGTCTACATGCTCAAACTTGCCCACCTGGTCGACGACAAGATTCACGCCCGCTCCACAGGCCCGTATTCACTCGTTACGCAGCAACCGCTGGGCGGCAAGGCGCAGTTCGGCGGACAGCGTTTTGGCGAGATGGAGGTATGGGCGCTGGAAGCGTATGGCGCCGCCTATACTCTGCAGGAGATTCTGACTGTCAAATCCGACGATGTGGTCGGTCGTGTCAAAACATATGAAGCGATTGTCAAGGGTGAGAACGTTCCCGAACCGGGAGTGCCCGAGTCGTTCAAAGTGCTTATCAAAGAGCTCCAGAGTTTGGGGCTTGACGTCAAGATTTTGACTGAGGATGAGCGTGAGATTGCCATGCGTGAATCGGATGAAGATGACGACACCACCGAGAAACTCAACTTCAGCCTGGAAATGCGCGAGGTTGGCGACGACTAGGGTTCGCTTGCGGACGACATGAGAGGGAGGAACCCCGATGCTTGATGTGAACAACTTTGAGTATATGAAGATTGGTCTGGCCTCACCGGATAAGATTCGTTCCTGGTCGCATGGCGAAGTCAAGAAACCCGAGACGATCAATTACCGCACATTGAAGCCTGAAAAAGAAGGTTTGTTCTGCGAAAAGATATTTGGACCGCAACGCGACTGGGAGTGTCACTGCGGCAAATACAAACGCGTTCGCTACAAAGGTGTGGTTTGTGATCGCTGCGGCGTCGAAGTCACACGCGCCAAGGTGCGCCGGGAGCGGATGGGGCATATTGAGCTGGCCGCCCCTGTCTCTCATATCTGGTATTTCAAGGGGATTCCGAGCCGTATGGGACTTGTCCTGGACATGTCTCCGCGGTCTCTTGAAGAGGTCATTTACTTCGCTTCATACGTTGTCACCGATCCGGGCGATACGCCGCTTGAGAAAAAGCAGCTGCTCTCGGAGAAAGAATACCGCAGCTACCGCGAAAAATACGGTTATGCATTTGAAGCGGGCATGGGTGCGGAAGCGATAAAAAAACTGCTGTTTGACATTGATGTCGACCGCGATATAGAAACCCTGCGCGAAGAACTGCGCACGGTTCAGGGCCAGCGTCGCAATCGGGCCATCAAACGCCTGGAAGTGCTTGACGCCTTCAAGCAGTCCAGCAACGATCCCAGTTGGATGATACTTGACGCGTTGCCGGTCATTCCGCCCGATTTGCGCCCGATGGTGCAACTCGATGGGGGCCGCTTTGCGACCTCCGACCTGAACGATCTGTACCGGCGCGTCATCAATCGCAATAACCGGCTGAAACGCCTGCTTGATCTGGGCGCGCCTGATATCATTGTGCAAAATGAGAAGCGCATGCTGCAGGAGGCTGTCGACGCGCTGATTGACAACGGCCGGCGCGGAAGGCCTGTTACCGGGCCTGGCAATCGCCCGCTGAAATCGCTGTCCCATATGCTGAAAGGGAAACAGGGCCGTTTTCGGCAGAACCTGCTTGGCAAGCGCGTCGATTATTCAGGACGCTCCGTTATTGTCGTCGGTCCGGAACTGAAGATGTATCAATGCGGACTGCCAAAGGAAATGGCGCTGGAACTATTCAAGCCATTTGTGATGAAAGAACTCGTCGCGCAGGGTCTGGCGCACAACATCAAGAGCGCCAAACGCAAAGTAGAACGCGTATCGCCTGAGGTATGGGATGTTCTGGAGCAGGTCATTACGGAGCATCCGGTCCTGCTCAACCGCGCGCCGACGCTTCACCGTCTGGGGATACAGGCGTTTGAGCCGATCCTGGTTGCAGGTCGCGCCATCAAGCTCCATCCGCTGGTGTGCACGGCTTACAACGCTGACTTTGACGGCGACCAGATGGCGGTTCACGTGCCCCTGTCGGCCGAAGCGCAGGCCGAAGCAAGGTTGCTCATGCTTGCGGCGCACAATATTCTCAATCCAAAAGACGGCAAACCGGTTGTGACCCCAACCCAGGACATGGTGCTGGGATCGTATTATCTGACGATTGAAAGGGCGGGGGAACCTGGCGAGGGGCGGGTATTTGCCACCGCTGACGAGGCCCTGCTGGCCTATCAGTATGATCAGGTTACTCTGCATACGAGAATCGTAATTCCAGCGCACTCACTCGGCAAAATCTCATTTACGCCGGAACAGCAGGGCGCGCTTCTGGTAACGACGCCGGGCAAAATCCTGTTCAATGAGATTTTCCCGCCCGAATTCCCCTACATCAATGTGGCGGACCGCAAGAATCTGCTGTACGGAACGCCGGATGACTATTTTATCTTTGCAAAAGGGTCCAACCTGCTGCAGTTTGTGCAGGCGCTTCCCGCGAAGGGCGCGATCATCAAGTCGTTTCTCGGGGCCATTATCGGAGAGTGCTTCAGCCGCTACGGCACCACAGAAACGGCGGAGATCCTCGATCGGGTAAAATCACTCGCTTTTCGCTACTCGACCAAGGCTGGCATCACGATTTCGGTGGCTGACATTTATGTGCCGGAGCAAAAGGAAACCATCCTGGCGGAGGCCGAGAAAAAGGAAGATACGGTGCTCGCACAGTTTCGGCGCGGCCTGATTACTGAAGAAGAGCGCTACAATCGCTTCATCAGCATCTGGAGCAACGCCAAAGACGAATTGACCAATACCCTGATGGATTCCCTGGATCGGTTCAATCCTATCTATATGATGGCCAATTCGGGCGCTCGCGGTTCCGTATCGCAGATTACCCAACTTGCCGGAATGCGCGGTCTGATGGCCAATCCGTCTGGGCGAATCATCGAGTTGCCAATCAAATCCAACTTCCGGGAAGGATTGTCAGTTCTCGAATACTTTATCTCAACGCATGGAGCGCGCAAAGGTCTTGCCGATACGGCGCTGCGCACTGCAGATTCAGGGTATCTCACGCGGCGGCTGGTTGATGTGGCGCAGGACACGATCGTGCGCATCGACGACTGCGGTACTGACAGGGGTATCGTTGTGGAGGAAATGCGCGACGGCAAGGAGATTCTTGAGGAACTGTATGATCGCATCACCGGGCGGATCGCCTTTGAGACCGTGTATCATCCCGTTACCAGGGAAGTGCTTGTTGAACGCAACGATCTCATTGACGAAGTGATCGCACGCAACATCATCGATGCGGGGATCACGACGCTCACGATTCGTTCGGTACTCGTCTGCCGCGCTCGCCATGGGGTCTGTATCCGTTGTTACGGTCGCAATCTGGCCACTGGCAAGATGGTGGAGATCGGTGAAGCGGTGGGCATTATCGCCGCCCAATCCATCGGCGAACCGGGAACGCAGTTGACGATGAGGACGTTTCACACCGGGGGTGTCGCCGGAGACGACATCACACATGGTCTCCCCCGGATTCAGGAATTGTTCGAAGCGCGCAACCCCAAAGGCCAGGCCACCATTACGGAGCTTGCCGGAACGATCTCGGAAGTCAGGGAAGTCAAGGACAAGCGGGAGATCGAAATTACCGGGGACAGCGAGACGAAGGTATACGCGGTGCCGTTTGGTTCGCGAATCCGGGTCAGTGTCGGTCAGGTAGTCGAAGCGGGCGATGAACTCACAGAGGGTTCCGTTGATCCCAAGGAGATGCTGCGGGTAAAAGGACTGCGCGGTGTGCAGAATTATCTGCTTCGCGAGGTGCAGCGCGTCTATCGGATGCAGGGTGTGGACATCAATGACAAGCACGTTGAAGTCATGATCAGGCAAATGATGCGCAAGGTCAGAATTGTGGACAGCGGCACAACCGAGCTGTTGCCAGGAACATACGCGGATCTGCTGGAGTATGAGAACGCCAATCGGCGGGTCCTGCTGTCCGGGGGCGAGCCGGCCGTTGCGCGGCCCGCGCTTCTGGGCATCACGAAAGCGTCGCTGGAGACGGATTCCTTCCTGTCGGCAGCGTCGTTCCAGGAAACCACGCGCGTTCTGACTGAGGCTGCAATCAAGGGCAAAGTGGATCGTCTGCTTGGCCTGAAGGAAAATGTGATTATCGGAAAACTCATTCCGGCAGGCACGGGAATGGCGCGCTACCGCAATATTCAAATTGTCGATGCGACTGTGGTTGAAGATGAACACGGCGGATCGACAGGCGCTGCGACTCTTTCGCAGGATGATGATACTCTGCTCGAACCGATTGCCGCCGACGTGACTGAATAACAGGGTGCGCAACCGTGTGTCCAGTGGCGGGCGCGCGCCGTCATGCGCCCTGCGGCAAGCAGAGGCCGCTTAAACCGCCGTCTTGGGGTTTGGGCGTCTTCTGCTTGACACTGGTAGAGTCATGGTGCTACTATACCGTAGTGTGCCTATGCATGAAGGCGGGGGGCGTGCCGGTGTATCAGCGAGTGAAACAGCAGCGGATGCGCACGGTGGGTGTTTCGTCCACCTTACGGGCTTTGCAAAAAGGGCAGCTGACCGAAGTCGTGTTGGCCCGCGATACGGATCGCCGGGTGATAAATCCCGTATTGACACTATGCAGGGAATTGGCCGTCAAAGTTTCCTGGGTGGACTCCCAGATGACCTTGGGGCGTGCCTGCGGGTTGACGGTAAGAGCTTCGGCGGTGGGTTTTTTGCGCGAGGAATAGGCGATATATCGAGATCGCGGGTTCAGGATCATGTTGACCTGCCAGATCTCTTTCATTTGCACAAGGAATGAACCGCCAGGGTCTGTGGCCTTGCGGATTTGGAAAGAAGGAGGGGTGCGACGTGCCGACGATTAATCAGCTTGTGCGTAAAGGGCGAATGACGATTGAGGAAAAATCCGGGGCGCCTGCCTTGCAAAAGGGGTACAACAGCTACCACAAGGAACAGACTGACCTGCCGTCGCCGCAAAAACGCGGTGTGTGCACGCGGGTAGGAACCATGACTCCTAAAAAACCAAACTCGGCGCTCCGCAAATATGCGCGGGTGCGTTTGACAAACGGGATTGAGGTCACCGCCTATATTCCGGGTATCGGCCATAATCTGCAGGAGCACTCAGTGGTGCTTGTGCGCGGTGGTCGGGTCAAGGACTTGCCAGGTGTCCGCTACCACATTGTGCGCGGCGCTCTGGATACGGCGGGTGTCAAGGACCGTCAGCAAGCCCGCTCCAAGTACGGGGCGAAACGTCCAAAGAAGAAGAAGTAACATCCCGGGATCTGCCGATCTTCGGAATACCCGGCAAGTTGAAAGGAGGCGGCACTTTTGCCGAGAAAAGGACCTGTTCCACGGCGTGATGTCATGCCCGATCCGGTTTATGCAAACAAGCAGGTTACTCGCCTGATCAATAAGGTGATGCTCGATGGCAAACGCGGCACCGCACAAAACATCGTGTATAGCGCATTTGATAAAGTACGTGAGCGGGCTGGGAAAGACCCGGTTGAAGTATTTGACAACGCCATGAAAAACATTATGCCCGTGCTTGAAGTGAAGGCCCGTCGCGTAGGCGGTTCCAACTATCAGGTGCCAATTGAGGTGCGCCCCGAACGGCGTACGACGCTTGGTCTCCGCTGGCTCGTCACATACGCGCAGAACCGGCATGAGAAGAATATGGACGAACGGCTCGCCAATGAGATTATGGATGCTTCCAACAATGCCGGCGGCGCAGTGAAAAAACGCGAGGACACGCATCGGATGGCGGAAGCCAACAAGGCGTTTGCCCATTATCGGTGGTAGTTCATCAGTCGCATATAAAAACGCACAAGACGTACCAGAACGTAAGGAAAGGAGGAGGTATTTCATGGCCAGGCAATTCCCGCTGGATAAGACTCGAAACATAGGAATCATGGCACACATCGACGCGGGGAAGACAACCACCACAGAACGGATTCTGTTTTACACGGGGCGCGTCCATAAGATTGGAGAAGTCCATGAAGGCGCAGCCACTATGGACTGGATGGTGCAGGAACAGGAGCGTGGGATCACCATCACGTCCGCCGCCACCACCGCCCAGTGGAAGGGTCACCGAATCAACATCATCGACACGCCGGGACATGTCGATTTTACGGTTGAGGTCGAGCGTTCACTGCGCGTTCTCGACGGCGCGGTCGCCGTGTTTGACGCCAAGGGCGGTGTGGAACCGCAATCGGAAACCGTCTGGCGACAGGCCGACAAGTACGAAGTGCCCAGAATCGCATACATCAACAAGATGGATATTATCGGCGCCGACTTTTTCATGTGCATCGATCAGATTCGCAACAAACTGAAGTCGAATCCGGTAGCCATTCAACTCCCGATCGGTGCGGAAGACCATTTTCTCGGTGTGATTGATCTTGTTGAATACCGCGCTATTGTGTACACCGACGATCTGGGAACCACATCCGAGTCGCGCGTCATTCCCGAGGAGTACAGAGAGCAGGCTGCCGAGTATCGGACGTTTATGATCGAGGCGGCTGCGGAAGTTGACGAAGAACTGATGATCAAATATCTCGATGGTGAAGAAGTGACCGTCGAGGAGATCAAGAGAGCGCTTCGCAAAGGCACAACGCAATCGCTTCTCGTACCTGTTCTGTGCGGTTCCTCTTACCGCAATAAAGGCGTTCAGCCCATGCTGGACGCGGTCGTGGATTATCTTCCATCGCCGCTTGACATCCCGCCCGTCAAGTGTCTGGACGGAGATGGAGAGCCGATGGAAAGGCCCGCGAACGACGAGGAATCGTTTGCTGCGCTCGCATTCAAGATCATGACGGACCCGTTTGTCGGGAAGTTGGCGTTTTTCCGGGTCTACTCGGGCAAGCTCAGTTCGGGTTCCTACGTGTTGAATTCGACAAAAGGAAAACGCGAACGCATTGGACGTATTTTGCAGATGCACGCGAATCACCGGGAAGAGATCGCGGACGTCTATTCAGGCGACATCGCGGCTGCGGTGGGCTTGAAAGACACCACCACCGGGGATACGCTGTGCGATGACAAGGACATCGTCGTGCTGGAGTCGATGGATTTCCCCGATCCTGTCATTTCGGTTGCCATCGAGCCAAAGACGAAGGCCGACCAGGACAAGATGGGGCTTGCTCTCAACAAACTTGCGGAAGAAGATCCGACTTTCAAGACGCATACGAACCACGAGACGGGACAGACCATTATCTCCGGCATGGGCGAACTGCATCTGGAGATTATCGTCGATCGCATGGTCCGCGAGTTCAAAGTCGAGGCGAACGTGGGGAAACCGCAGGTTGCCTATAAAGAGACCATTCGCAACAAGGTGCGCGCAGAAGGCAAATTTGTGCGTCAGTCGGGTGGCCGCGGTCAGTATGGTCATGCCTGGGTTGAATTTGAACCGCTGGAACGCGGATCAGGTTATGTATTTGAAAATAAGGTTGTCGGGGGCGTGGTACCCAAAGAGTACATCGCGCCCGTTGGCGAAGGCATTGAAGAGGCGATGCGCAATGGCATCGTGGCCGGGTATCCGATGATCGACGTGAAAGCAACTATCGTCGACGGTTCCTATCATGATGTTGACTCGTCGGAGATGGCGTTTCACATCGCCGGGTCTATGGCGCTGAAAAATGGCGCCCACAAAGCGGATCCCTTCCTGCTGGAGCCCATCATGAAGGTGGAAGTCGTTGTGCCAGAGGAGTACATGGGTGACATCATGGGCGACATCAATTCCCGGCGCGGCCGCATTGAGGGCATGGAAGCCAGGGCGGGTGCGCAGGTGATCCGCGGATTCGTTCCACTGGCGGAGATGTTTGGCTATGCGACAACCCTGCGTTCCCGCACACAGGGGCGCGGCACCTATACGATGGAATTCTCGTCGTACGAGGAAGTTCCAAAGTCAGTAGCGGCGGAAATCATCGCCAAGAACAAAGGGCAATAACCATTTCGAATGAGGAGCTGATCCAAAGTGGGAAAAGCAAAATTTGAACGAAACAAACCGCACGTCAATATTGGAACCATTGGACACGTTGACCATGGAAAAACGACTCTGACGGCCGCCATCACTTCGGTGCTGGCACAGAGCGGCCAGGCGCAGGCGATGGCCTACGACGCAATCGACAAGGCGCCGGAAGAACGCGAGCGCGGCATCACGATCAACACCGCACACGTGGAATACCAGACGGAGGCCCGTCACTATGCTCACGTCGACTGCCCCGGTCACGCCGACTACGTAAAGAACATGATTACCGGAGCGGCGCAGATGGACGGCGCGATCCTGGTGGTGTCGGCTTCTGACGGGCCGATGCCGCAAACGCGGGAACACATTCTGCTGGCCCGTCAGGTGGGGGTTCCCCACATTGTGGTCTTCATGAACAAATGCGATATGGTTGACGATGAAGAACTGCTCGAACTCGTCGAGATGGAAATTCGCGATCTGCTCACAGAATATGAGTTTCCGGGCGACGATACGCCGATCATCCGCGGATCGGCCCTCAAGGCGCTGGAAGATCCGAAGGGCGACTGGGCGAAGAAAATCGACGAGTTGATGGAAGCTGTCGACACCTTTATTCCGACGCCGGTTCGCGACACCGACAAACCGTTCCTGATGCCGGTCGAGGACGTGTTCACGATCACGGGTCGGGGCACAGTCGCGACTGGCCGCGTCGAGCGCGGTCAACTCAAAGTGGGCGACGAGGTGGAGATTGTCGGTCTGTCTGAAGAACCCCGCAAGAGTGTTGCAACGGGCATCGAGATGTTCCGTAAACTGCTCGACTTTGCGCAGGCGGGCGACAACATCGGCGCGCTGTTGCGCGGCGTGGACCGCAAGGATATTGAGCGTGGACAGGTGATTTGCAAACCGGGTTCAATCAAACCCCACACCACGTTTCAGGCGCAGGTCTATGTTCTGAAGAAGGAAGAAGGCGGACGCCACACCCCATTCTTCAATAACTATCGGCCCCAGTTCTACTTCCGCACAACGGATGTCACGGGGATCATCACGCTGCCCGAGGGCACGGAGATGGTCATGCCTGGCGACAACATCACGTTGGCTGTTGAGCTGATCTCCCAGATCGCGCTCGAAGACGGTACGCGTTTCGCCATTCGCGAAGGCGGTCGCACGGTCGGCGCCGGTGTCGTTGTTGGCATCAGCAAATAGGACTGTCCATGAAAACGGTCGGGCGTCGCTGTGCGCCCGGCCGTTTTCATCTTTTGCAAAGGAACTGGGCAACAACTCGCCACAAGGTCAGTGGTTGCCGTCCACCCGGCCATGTATAATAAGACCCGTATGCGCTAATGGAGTTCCATGGCGCTTGCGCGCCACCAACAGCCGGGAAGAAAATTCGCCTGCGGCGATTTTTCGGATAGACTGGTCTATATGGTCTGATGGGCTCAGACGGCGATCAGCCACTCACAGGAGGGAATTCATGAACGAGGATATTGGAACATCGCAATCAGGCGGCGAGATCTCAGAAATGGGCAATCGGCCACAGAAGGGTTCTTCCTGGAGCGGAATCTGGGACTGGATCAAAGCGATTCTGGTTGCTCTTGTCATTGCCTGGCTGATTCATCATTTCCTCTTTGCGCAGTTCCGCGTGGATGGCATCTCTATGGAACCAACGCTACAAAATGGAGAACGCTTGCTGGTTGACAAGATCCCCTATTATTTTGGTCCTCCCAAACGCGGCGACATCATTATCTTCCATGCGCCTGATGGCATGGACTGGGTGAAACGCGTGATCGGTCTTCCGGGCGATACGGTGCAGGTGTATAAGGGCAACCTGATTCTGAATGGCAAGATCGTGCATGAACCGTTCATCAATGGCCCCATGAATCCGTTACGAAACTTTGGTCCTGAGAAAGTTCCGCCCGGCGATCTGTTTGTGATGGGCGATAACCGAAACGTGAGCGAGGACAGCCGGGTAATCGGCCCCATTCCAATTTCAAAAGTTATAGGGCGCGTTGATTTTGTGTTTTGGCCGCTCAATAATTTCAAGTTTATTGGACCGACGCAGGAGCATTATCTGCCGCAGACTCCGTGATTTAGAATTCATTGAAGTTTTCCTTGTGTTTTGGCGAACGCTTTAGTATAATTTCTTATTGTTGGTTTCAGACTGCGATGATGCAAAAGGTTGCTCACGTATCGACTGCCATATGCGATACCAATGAGGTTAATTTTTGCGGAGTATGTCCAAACGGCATGGTGTACAGGCGAACGCGCAACTGCTGCATATGGGAGCCCGACTGTTACGGCGCGGGAACCATGGCGGAGTTAGCGTGTTCAGAGCCGCTATATAGATTGCCGTTACTATTGGGCGACGAAGGAGGGAATTCATGTGGCAAAGCAAAAGATCCGTATTCGTCTGAAGGCGTATGACCATAAACTGCTTGACCAGAGCGCCGAGAAGATTGTGGAAACTGCGAAACGTTCAGGCGCAGGCGTGGCTGGTCCGATACCGCTGCCAACGGACAAGTCAATCATCACGATTTTGCGCTCACCGCACAAATACAAAGACTCGCGAGAGCAGTTTGAGATGCGTACACATAAGCGCTTGATCGATATACTCAGCCCAACGCCGCAAACAGTAGATGCGTTGATGCGTCTGGACTTGCCGTCCGGCGTGGATATTGAGATCAAACTCTAGAAGATAGGCTATGCAACGGGAGGTGTAGTATGATGAAGGGTATTCTGGGACGCAAACTTGGCATGACGCAAGTGTTTCTTGAAGACGGGAACGTTGTTCCTGTAACCGTTGTGGAAGCTGGACCCTGTGTGGTTCTTCAGATCAAGACTCCGCAGACGGATGGATACAGCAGCGTTCAACTGGGGTTTGCCGACATGAAGCGACCGATTAAAGCGCTCGCTGGCCATGCCGCCAAAGCCAACACGGTGGCCAAGCGCTACGTTCGGGAACTGCGGGGTCCGCTGGATCAGGACTATGCTGTAGGCCAGGAAGTGTTCGCGGACACGTTTCAGGACGGCGATATCGTCGATGTGGTCGGCGTTTCAAAGGGCAAGGGAACGGCGGGACCCATCAAGCGCCACAATCAGTCGCGCGGTCCGATGGCGCACGGTTCCAAGTACCATCGCGGCACCGGTTCACTCGGCTCGATCGATGGGAACCGCGTCTTCAAAGGTCAAACGATGGCAGGCCGCATGGGGCATGAACGTGTAACTGTACAAAATCTGCAGGTGGTGCGAGTGGATAGGGAACGCAATCTGTTGCTTATCAAGGGCGCCCTGCCTGGACCGAGAAACTCATTTGTAACTGTGCGTTCGGCGGTTAAAAAGCGGTAATTTCGGATCGGGAAAGGAGGTTGCGAGAGTATGTCAAAGGTACCTGTTTATAACCTGCAGGGTCAGACCGTCGGTGAGATTGAACTGTCGGACGCTGTGTGGAACGCGGCGGTCAATCCGCATGCGATGTTTGAGGTGGTGCAGAGTCAACTGGCATCGCGGCGGGCGGGAACGCACAAAGTAAAAGGGCGTTCGGAAGTGCGCGGCGGCGGTCGCAAGCCTTGGCGTCAAAAAGGCACCGGGCGCGCGCGTCAGGGGAGTATACGTTCGCCGCAGTGGGTTGGCGGGGGAACCGTTCACGGCCCGACGCCACGCAGCTACGCGTACGCTTTGCCGAAGAAGATCCGGCGGATGGCGCTGCGGTCCGCTCTCACAACGAAAGTGCAGGATGGACTGATCGTTGTGCTGGATCAACTGGCGCTTGCGCAGGCCAAGACAAAAGTCATGGCCGCCGCGCTCAAAGCGTTGGGGGTTTCCTCGAAGGCGCTGCTTGTGGACGCGGTCAAAGATGAGGGCGTGTATCGTTCGGTGCGTAATATTCCCGGCATGTCCTATTCTGCGGCTGACGGGCTGAACGTCTATGATGTGATGGCGTACGAACGTCTGGTCATCACGACGGCTGGCGTTGCAAAAGTCGAGGAGGTGTTTGCAAAGTGAAGGATCCTCGCGACATCATCAAGCGTCCGATCATAACTGAGAACTCGACAAAGCAGATGGAACTGTACGTGTACACCTTTGAAGTGGCGGGAGACGCCAACAAGATCGAGATTGCGCAAGCGGTCGAGGCTGTGTTCCCCGGAGCCAAAGTGGTGCGGGTGAACACGATGTGGGTGAAACCAAAGCGCAAGCGTTTTGGACGTCATTACGGCTACACTTCCAAGTGGAAAAAGGCGATGGTCAAACTGACGGAAGACTCACAGCAACCGGAATTTTTTGCAAGCGTCTAATGGTGAGTGGTAAAGGAGGGATATCCCTTGGCGATTAAAAAGTATAAACCGACATCGCCTGGTCGACGTTTTATGTCGGTTGCGGCATTTGATGAAATTACGACAGAGACGCCGGAGAAGTCTCTGCTTGAAGCGTTGCCCAAGCGCGCTGGTCGCAATCACCAGGGCAAGATTACGACGCGGCATCGCGGAGGCGGTCATAAGAGGCAATACAGGGTGATTGATTTTAAACGCGACAAAGATGGCATACCAGGGCGTGTTGCCACGATTGAATACGACCCGAACCGCTCGGCCCGGATTGCGCTCATTCATTACGTGGATGGTGAGAAACGCTACATTTTGGCGCCGGTCGGTCTGAAGGTTGGCGACATGATCCATTCTGGCCCGGACGTTGACATCAAACCGGGCAACGCCTTGCCGCTGTCCTCGATTCCTGTCGGCACGGTCGTGCACAATGTGGAGATGAAGGCTGGAAAGGGCGGACAGTTGGCCAGGGCTGCCGGGGCGGAGGCGCAACTGCTCGCCAAGGACGGCGACTACGCTCAACTGCGTCTGTCGTCAGGCGAGGTGCGCATGGTGCGCATGGAGTGCCGGGCGAGTGTTGGCCAGGTGGGCAATCTTGATCACGAAAATATCAACCTGGGCAAGGCGGGCCGTAACCGTTGGCTGGGGCTGCGGCCAACCGTCCGCGGCGTGGTTATGAATCCAAACGATCACCCGCACGGCGGCGGCGAAGGACGCGCTCCCATTGGCCGGAAATCGCCGATGTCGCCCTGGGGTAAACCGACTCTGGGCAAAAAAACGCGCAAGAAGCATCATGTGACGGACAAGTATATTGTGCGCCGTCGCAAGAAGTAAGTGAAAGGAGGGCGCTCATATGGGACGTTCACTGAAGAAAGGGCCATTCGCCGACGATCATTTATTGAAAAAGGTTGATCATCTGAATACCGCCAATGAAAAGCGTGTGATTAAAACCTGGTCGCGTCGATCGACGATATTTCCGCAGTTTGTCGGGCATACGATCGCAGTCCATGACGGACGCAAACACGTGCCGGTGTACATTTCTGAAGACATGGTGGGCCATAAGTTGGGCGAGTTTGCGCCGACGCGCACATTCAAGGGCCATGCAGGCGACGAAAAGTCATCGCGTTCGCGCTAGCAGCAGCCTCACATGCTTGGAGGCGCCGCTGCAGCGAAGTGGCAAAGGGGGTAAGTCGGAATGGAATCGAGAGCAGTCGCCAGGCATATTCGCATCGCTCCGCGCAAAGTGCGTCTCGTGGTCGATCTGATCCGCGGGAAGTCTGTGGGCGAGGCGATCGCTATTCTTCGCAACACGCCTAAGGCGGGATCGCCGGTGGTTGAAAAAGTACTGCGTTCGGCGATCGCCAATGCAGAACACAACTACAGCATGGATGTGGACCAACTGATTGTGAGCAAGGTATTCGTGGATCAGGGTACGACTCTGAAGCGCTTCCATCCGCGTTCGCAAGGTCGGGCGTTCAGTATCTTAAAACATTCGAGTCACGTCACTGTGGTCGTGGCCGAAAAGTAGGGAGGGATTCGCCGCATGGGTCAAAAGGTTCACCCCGTCGGCATGCGAATTGGCATTATTCGAGATTGGGAGTCAAAATGGTACGCGAGCAAGAAAGACTATAAGGGACTGCTCCATGAGGATCTTCGCGTCCGCGCAT
>JAKADD010000329.1 GCA_021820825.1 Bacillota bacterium | reverse complement strand
TACGATCCTATCGCAATGAAGTAAAAGAGCGGTCCTTTCCCACATCCGCACATGGGTACGACGTGGCGGCTGCTGCACTGGAAGCGCTGGCAGCGCGCGTGAGAGGAAGCGACAGCGAATGATCGTGTGCACCTCTGTCTCGCAGTTTCGGGAGGAGCGTACGCGGATGCTTGCAGCCTCTGGAGAATCGGCAAGTTTGGGGCTGTTCCCTACCATGGGCTATCTTCACGCAGGACACGCCGAAATGATTCGCATTGCGCGCAGGGAAAATCATCTGCTTGCTGTGTCAATCTTCGTCAATCCGTTGCAGTTTAGCCCGCATGAGGATCTGCAAAACTACCCGCGCAGCCCGGAGGCCGATGAACAACTGTGCCGAACGCTCGGCGTCGATCTCCTGTTCATGCCTTCCGTAGAGGACATGTATGGCAAGCACCCTGTGCTGAGTTCCGTGCATGTCGAACTGCTCGCTGACCACCTTTGCGGGGCCTCGCGTCCCGGCCACTTCGACGGGGTGTGCACGGTTGTTGCAAAACTCTTCAACATCGTCATGCCAACGCGCGCCTACTTCAGTCGCAAGGACGCCCAGCAGCTTCGCATCGTCCGGCAAATGACCAGCGACCTTTCTTTCCCGGTCGAAATTGTCGCAGGCCCTATCGTGAGAGAAGCGGATGGGTTGGCCATCAGTTCCCGCAACGCGTATCTGACTGCGTCAGAACGCGCGCTGGCGCCGCTCATAGCGCAGGCACTGCGAGCTGTCCGCGATCGGGTGGCGCAAGGAGAAAGAGATGCAATCCTGTTGCAGCGCGAATCCGTGGTCGCACTGGAGGCGCAGGAAGGGTTTCGCGTCGATTATTTCAGTTTTGTCGACCCCGATACACTGCAGCCATTCGCGCTGCTCCAGCCAGGGTGCAGAGCGCTCTGCGCCGCTGCGGTTTTTGTCGGCAGGACTCGTCTGATCGACAACATCGACGTGTGCGCTCCCGGATGAACAGAGCCAAGAAGAGAGTATAGCGACGACAGGCGTGGGAAACGCTAGTAAAAAACTGGCGGCGGTGCTATGATGCTCTTCTCACAACCATTTGAACGTCTCTTTCGCGCTGTAAACCGAATCGCAGAGCAGCTCAGACAAGCAGATCCAGATCAGCGTCGCTATCTCATCGAGGAACTGGATGCGCTGCGCGCAATGTCCAGTGATGTGTTTGAATTATGGCTTCGCTTTGAAGATGAAGTCGACGCGTTGCTGGAACGTTACAGGCCAGCGGACGCTTCCGGCGCGGAAGCCGCCTCACCGACCGGGGATGCGCAAATCTCCCCGCCGCATGCGACGCACGCTGCAGTTCCCGCGCTATCACCGCAAAGCCTCATGCCCACTGCATCATTTGTGGCCGATCTGGGATCTGCCTGGAATACTCCCGCCGGGTTCAGACTCTTGCGCAGGGGACTTGGTTACTTTGATTTGCTGATGTTCCCGGAATCCATCCGTGAATTCGAGCAGATGGTGGCGCTCGACCCTGACATGGTTGTGGCCCGGCTGTATCTGGCGCTCAGCTATATCGCGACGGACGCTTTTGAGAATGCAGAGACACATCTTTCGCTCGTTCGGGCCACAGCGACCGACCGCATACTGCGGGCGGCTGTTCACGATGCGCAGGCACAACTGTACATGAAACAGGAACGCATTCGCGATGCCCAATACGAACTGGAACGGGTGCAAGCGATTCAGCCAGAATACGGAGATGTACAGGTGAACCTGGCGATCTGCGCGTATAGCCTGGGTGATTATGCAAAAGCGCGGCGCGCGGCGGCCGGGGCCATCCAACTCGCGCAGGACGACGCCTTGGCGTGGCGCCTGTACGCCGCTTCAGCCTGGGCGCAGGGCGATCTGGAGGAGGCGCATCGGGGATACAGAAGCGTTCTCCGGCTCATGCCAGCCAACAGCGGCGCCGTCCTGGAAATGGCCGCGATATTGACGCAGTTGAACCGCGTCCAGGATGCTGAATCACTGCTGCGCGAACTGCTCGACAAAGGATTGGAACCGCAGGCTGCCTTGAAGGAACTGGCGGAACTCGCACTGCGGACAGGCGACTACGGAAAGGCGGCGCTCCTCTTCAAGAAATGCGCGGCGCTGCAACGCGATGCGGACAAATTTGCGGATCGCCTTGGCTGGGCGCTGTATGGCGCTGGCCGTCTTGAAGAAGCGCGGCGCGCGTTTGAACGCCATCTGGCGGTGCATGGCGCGAGCGTTTCCAATCTGACCGGTCTGGCCCGGATCGCCGCCAGTGAGGGCGACACGGCAGCGGCGCGTGAGTTTCTGGCGCGGTTTACACATCATGCGAATCTCGAATGGCGGGCGCATGGGCTGGCGGAACTGGGGCGCCTGTATCTGGAAATGGGCGAGAGAGAGCGCGCGATCCGTTATCTGCACAGTGCGCTGTCGATCAATCGCCGCCAGGAAGATGCGCTCCTGTACCTCGAAATGGCGCAGCGCGCCGCTGAACAGGAAACGCAGACAGTGGCGTGCGCGCAGCCGGCCGGGGTTGACAGGGCTGCCCGGCTCTTTGATACTGAGTCTATCGATCCTCTACAGGACAGTCGGTAAGAGCCGATCGCTCTGCTGCGCACAGCAGCGCCAAGAGTCGTGTGAAAAGAGGATAACCATGCGTTATGTGTCACTGCAATTTACACATTCCCACTGCAAAGGCCAGCGATCAGTTGAACGTCTGCAGCTTTTCCTGTGCGACCTGACGCAACATACAGCCACTCCGCTCCTTCAGGCGCAGCGCGGCGCGACGGTCACAGGCGCAGAGGGTCCGGCGTATACAATCCAAAATGGACCGGAAAAAAAGACAGTGCAGAATTTTGGCGAATTGTGGCCGCTCTGTCTGAAGGCCGTCGATACGCACCCTGTTGTTGTGGCGAGAAGCGCCGACAAGGCTGAGATTCTGGACTCATTGGCGCAGGAATACGGGTACCTGGCCGTTCCCAGAGAACGGACGCTGGATCTGGAGATGCTCGCCCGCATTGCCCTTCCGACTCTGGCCCGACACGATCTGGAGACGGTGGTTGCCCATCTGTTTGGGGCGCTGCCAGACGCGCCCGGCGATCTGCACAGCGGACTGCCAGTCGTCTCCATGGCGCTCCTGAAGAGGCTGCAGGCGCTGCCCCTCATCACGCTCCAGACACTCGCGTCGGCAGTTCCTGACCGAGCGCTTCAAGACGCGTTGACCCAGCTGGCGATTGATCGCCTTACTCACTACGAGGAGACGGATGACCATCTGGGAGTCGTGCGCGGCATTGCCTTCATAAAGGCGCCCGAACAACCATTCGGAAAAATGGACAGCGCGCTCGTGGCGCCCGCGCACGATGCAGGAGAGACGTTGGCCAAAGCCAGCATCAAACGGCTCCACGAACGGTTCGGCGTGCATACGGGCAACGAAAAACAGCCGCTTTCTCACCCTCCTCTTGAACGCCGCCATGGGCAGGAGCAGATGATCGGACTCGTTGCGCAAGCGCTTGCCACCGATTCGCACCTGATTGTCGAGGCGGGAACG
>JAKADD010000328.1 GCA_021820825.1 Bacillota bacterium | reverse complement strand
GCGTGGTTTCGGGTCTGGGTAAAGGAATCACAGCAGCGTCTCTGGGGCGGTTGCTAAAAAATCGCGGACTGCGTGTCACGATTCAAAAGTTTGATCCCTATATCAATGTGGATCCGGGCACCATGAGCCCCTATCAGCACGGCGAGGTGTACGTGACAGGGGACGGAGCAGAGACGGATCTGGATCTGGGTCATTACGAGCGATTTATCGACATCAACTTAACCCAGGATAATAATGTCACGTCAGGACGAGTATATTTTTCGGTCTTGAATAAGGAACGTCGCGGCGATTATCTGGGTGGAACGGTTCAGGTCATTCCACACATCACCAATGAAATCAAGGAAAGACTGCTGCGCGCGGCGACTCCGGACATGGATGTGGTCATCACGGAGATCGGCGGAACCGTGGGTGACATTGAAAGTCTGCCGTTTCTCGAAGCGATACGTGAACTGCGGAGTGATATCGGCCGTGATCATGTCATGTATATTCATGTCACTTTGATCCCCTTCTTACGAATGGCCGGAGAGGTCAAGACAAAACCGACTCAGCACAGTGTGGCTGAATTGCGGAGCATCGGCATTTCTCCCCAGGTTATCGTGTGCAGAACGGAAGTGCCGCTGTCTGTGGAGGTGAAACGCAAGATTGCTTTATTTTGCGATACGGAACAGGAAGCTGTGATTGAGGCGCGCGACGCGGAGATTCTGTATGATGTACCGCTGATGCTGCAACAGGAGGGTCTTGACGATTATGTGGTGCGCTATCTTGGCCTTGCATGTCCACCCGCCGACATGCGAGAATGGAAATTGATGGTCAATCGCATCAAAGAGATCCGAAAAAGTGTGAAGATCGCACTCGTTGGCAAATACGTGGCGTTGCACGACGCCTATCTGAGCGTGGCGGAAGCGCTGTTTCACAGTGGCGTGGCCAATGACACCATCGTGGAGATTGACTGGGTGCAGTCGGAGGATATCACGCCTGAAAATGTTTCGCTGCTGCTGGAACAGGCTGACGGGATACTCGTTCCCGGTGGATTCGGGGATCGGGGAATTGAAGGGAAAATACTGGCCACCCAGTATGCGCGTGAACGCAAGGTGCCTTACTTCGGCGTGTGTCTCGGGATGCAGATGGCTGTTGTCGAATATGCGCGCAACGTACTCGGGCTGACAGAGGCCCATAGTTCGGAAATAAACGAGTTGACGCCCGACCCTGTAATTGATTTGTTGCCTGAGCAAAAGAATGTGGAAGACAAGGGGGGAACGATGCGACTCGGGCAGTATCCCTGCGCCGTTATACCATCCACCAGAGCGGCGGCTGCCTATGGAATTGCATACATCGAGGAAAGACATCGCCATCGGTATGAATTCAACAATGATTACCGGGAACGTATGGAAAAGGCGGGGATGCGTGTGAGCGGCACTTCGCCCGATGGCCGTCTGGTGGAGATCGTGGAGTTGCGCGATCACCCCTGGTTCGTTGCCGTGCAGTTTCATCCCGAGTTCACATCGCGACCGAATCGCCCACAACCTCTGTTTCGCGATTTCGTGACCGCTTCACTGCGCCATGCTGAAGAAAGGGCGAGTCCAGTGCAGATGAGTTAACGGATCTCCCATCTTCAGGCAGGAATATGAATTCATATGTAGAAATACATCACATATGGATACGTAATGGCGCCAAGCGTTCTCCCTGCACAAGGAGGTACTGGGATGATCAGCAAAGTACTCGTTGTAGACGATCAGTATGGCATTCGCGCATTGTTGCAAGAAGTGCTGAGTCGCGACGGTTACCAGGTCTATCTTGCTGCGAGCGGCGACGATGCGCTGTCCATCGTTGCCGACGAACACCCGGATCTGGTTTTGCTTGACATGAAAATTCCCGGCATGGACGGCATCGAAATTTTGACGAACATACGCAAAACAGATCCTTTTCTGAAGGTCGCCATGATGACAGCGTATGGGGAACTGGACCTGATCAAGGAGGCGGGAGCGCTGAGCGCGCTCGGGCATTTTGTGAAACCGTTTGACATTGACGAGGTGCGCCGCTTCGTCAGGAGTGTGATTGGGGTGGTGCAGGATGGATCAGGACTACAACGGTTTGATGACTTCTAGTTTCGGAAGCCGCCTGGGTACAGTTTTGATTCGCGTCCGGTTTTCGGAGGCGGAGGCACACTATGCGGGTCGGCTTGTCGAGGGAGCAAAGATCCTCCAGCTCTTTGGCGATGTCGCAACGGAACTCCTCATTCGCAGCGATGGCGACGAAGGATTGTTTGTGGCGTATGACGAAGTGTCATTCAAAGCGCCTGTGTACGCCGGAGATTATGTGGAGGCGTTCGGAAGAATCGTCAGCACTGGAAATACATCGCGTAAAATGGAGTTTTTCGCCTTTAAAGTAATCCGGGGGGGCGTCGATTCAAGCGTTCCATCCGCAGCAGAAGTGGTTGATCCTCCTGAACTGCTCGTCCATGCGTCGGGCACCTGCGTCGTTCCCCTAAACAGACAGAGACGGGTGTGACAGACGTGGACAAACTTGTTATTACAGCGGCCCTGAACGGCGCCGAGGTTACCCGTGAACAGACTCCGCATGTGCCCATTTTGCCGGAAGAGATTGCCGCCGCCGCCGCCGAAGCTGCAGCGGCGGGCGCGTCCATCGTGCATGTTCACGCACGCAACGTCGACGGTATACCCACACAGGATAAACGTGTATACCGGGATATTATCAAACGGATCACTGCGGCGTGCGATGTGATTGTGCAGGTCTCGACCGGCGGGGCTGTCGGAATGACCGCAGAAGAACGGGGCGACGTTATTACGCTAGCTCCGGAGATGGCCACACTCACAACGGGCACGGTCAATTTCGGTTCAGGCGTGTTTATGAATGAGCCGTCTACCATCGAACGTTTTGCGGACATGATGCGTCTGCATGGTGTCCGTCCTGAGATCGAAGTGTTTGATGTCGGAATGATCGCTGCGGCAGAACGCCTGGTCCGCGCTGGAAAGCTGTCTGCGCCGCTGCATTTTGACCTTGTCTTGGGCGTGCCTGGGGCAATTCCGGGGGAAATAAGGCATCTCATGCATATGATTTCCACGCTGCCGGAGGGCAGCACCTGGACTGCGGCGGGCGTCGGACGTGCGCAACTTCCTGTCGCGACGGCTGCGCTGTTGCTTGGCGGCCATGTTCGGGTAGGACTTGAAGACAACATCTATTACAGCAAGGGTCAACTGGCCGTGTCCAACGCACAACTGGTGGCGCGCGTGGCGCGCCTCGCCGACGAGTTGGGGCGGGATATCGCGAATGCCGAAGAGGCGCGCCGGATAGTTGGGATTTCCGGCCGATCATGATATCATGATGGGGACAGGCGCAGTGGTGGCATTGCTGCGTCTATACTTGGGAACGGATGGTTATCACCGGGATGGAGGGGAATCGTTTGCCTTTTGGTTCATTTAAGGAAGCGTTGCACGATGGATTGCAAAACGGCTATGCCGTTGGCCAGTTCAATATCAATAACCTGGAGTGGACACAGGCGATTGTCGAGGTTGCCAATGAGGAAAGGTCGCCCGTTATTTTGGGAGCCTCTGAAGG
>JAKADD010000327.1 GCA_021820825.1 Bacillota bacterium | reverse complement strand
TTTGAAATTGGAATGGGGCCGATTACCCGGCTGTCCTCGCTCACGTTTCGGTTATCGCCCATCACAAACAGATCGCCGGGCGGAACTTTCTCAGGACCAAAGTTTCGCAACGGATTCATGGGGCCATTGATGAACGGTTCATGCACAATCTTGCCATTCAGAATCAGGTTGCCCTTGTACACCTGCACTGTATCGCCCGGAAGACCAATCACACGTTTCACCCAGTCCATACCATCAGGCGCATGGAATATAATGATGTCGCCGCGTTTTGGAGGACCAAAATAATAGGGGATCTTGTCAACTAGCAAACGTTCTCCATTTTGTAGCGTCGGTTCCATAGAGATGCCATCCACGCGGAACTGCGCAAAGAGGAAGTGATGAATCAGCCAGGCAATGACTAGAGCAACCAGAATCGCTTTGACCCAGTCCCAGATTCCGCTCCAGGCTGAACCCTTCTGTGGCCGCTGGCCCTTTTCTGAGATCTCGCCGCCTGATTGCGATGTTCCAATATCCTCGTTCATGAGTTCCCTCCTGTGAGTGGCTGACCGCCGTCTGAGCCCATCAGGCCAGACAGACCAGTCTATCCCGAAAAATCGCCGTAGGCGAATTTTCTTCCCGGCTGTTAGTGGCGCGCAAGCGTTGAGATTTTGCTTCGCAAAACTCAGGCATGGAAGTCTATCCGAAAAATCGCCGCAGGCGAATTTTCTTCCCGGCTGTTGGTGGCGCGCAAGCGTTGAGATTTTGCTTCGCAAAACTCAGGCATGGAAGTCTATTTGCGCATACTGGTCTTATTATACATGGCCGAGTGGACGGCAACCACTGACCATGTGGCGAGTTGTTGCCCAGTTCCTTTGCAAAAGATGAAAACGGCCGGGCGTACAGCTACGCCCGGCCGTTTTCATGGACAGTGCTATTTGCTGATTCCCACCACGACGCCGGCGCCAACCGTGCGCCCGCCTTCGCGAATGGCGAAACGCGTACCGTCTTCGAGCGCGATCTGGGAGATCAGCTCAACAGCCAGCGTGATGTTGTCGCCAGGCATGACCATCTCCGTGCCCTCGGGCAGCGTGATGATCCCCGTGACATCCGTTGTGCGGAAGTAGAACTGGGGCCGATAGTTATTGAAGAATGGGGTGTGACGTCCCCCTTCTTCCTTTTTCAGTACATAGACCTGCGCCTGAAACGTGGTGTGGGGTTTGATTGAACCCGGTTTGCAAATCACCTGTCCACGCTCAATGTCCTTACGGTCCACGCCGCGCAACAGCGCGCCGATGTTGTCGCCCGCCTGCGCGTAGTCGAGCAGTTTGCGAAACATCTCGATGCCCGTTGCAACACTCTTGCGGGGTTCTTCAGACAGACCGACAATCTCCACCTCGTCGCCCACTTTGAGTTGACCGCGCTCGACGCGGCCCGTGGCGACTGTGCCCCGACCCGTGATCGTGAACACGTCCTCGACCGGCATCAGGAACGGTTTGTCGGTGTCGCGAACCGGAGTCGGAATAAAGGTGTCGACGGCTACCATCAACTCGCCGATTTTCTTCGCCCAGTCGCCCTTTGGATCTTCCAACGCCTTGAGGGCAGATCCGCGGATGATCGGCGTATCGTCGCCAGGGAATTCGTATTCTGTGAGCAGATCGCGAATTTCCATCTCGACGAGTTCAAGCAGTTCTTCATCATCAACCATATCGCATTTGTTCATGAAGACCACAATATGGGGAACCCCCACCTGACGGGCCAACAGAATGTGTTCCCGCGTTTGCGGCATCGGTCCGTCAGAAGCCGACACCACCAGGATAGCGCCGTCCATCTGCGCCGCTCCGGTAATCATGTTCTTCACGTAGTCGGCGTGACCGGGGCAGTCGACGTGAGCATAGTGACGGGCATCCGTCTGATACTCCACATGCGCGGTGTTGATCGTGATGCCGCGCTCACGTTCTTCCGGCGCCTTGTCGATTGCATCGTAAGCCATCGCCTGCGCCTGGCCGCTCTGCGCCAGAACCGAAGTGATGGCTGCCGTCAGAGTTGTTTTTCCATGGTCAACGTGTCCAATGGTGCCAATATTGACGTGCGGTTTGTTGCGTTCAAATTTTGCTTTTCCCACCTTGGATCAGCTCCTCATTCGAAATGTTTATTGCCCGAAATGTTTATTGCCCTTTGTTCTTTGCGATGATTTCCAGCGCAACAGACTTCGGAACTTCCTCATACGACGAGAATTCCATCGTGTAGGTGCCACGCCCCTGTGTGCGGGAACGCAGCGTTGTCGCATAGCCAAACATCTCCGCCAGCGGAACGAATCCACGGATCACCTGTGCACCCGCCCTGGCTTCCATGCCCTCTATGCGACCGCGCCGGGAGTTGATGTCGCCCATGATATCCCCCATATACTCCTCCGGCACGACGACTTCCACCTTCATGATGGGCTCCAGCAGGAAGGGGTCCGCTTTGTGGGCGCCATTTTTCAAGGCCATCGACCCGGCAATGTGAAACGCCATCTCCGACGAGTCAACATCATGATAGGAACCGTCGACGATGGTCGCTTTCACGTCGATCATCGGATACCCGGCCACAATGCCATTACGCATCGCCTCTTCAATGCCTTCGCCAACGGGCGCAATGTACTCTTTGGGCACCACGCCCCCGACAACCTTGTTTTCAAATACATAACCTGATCCGCGTTCCAGCGGTTCAAATTCAACCCAGGCATGACCATACTGACCGCGTCCGCCCGACTGACGCACAAACTTGCCTTCTGCGCGCACCTTGTTGCGAATGGTCTCCTTATAGGCAACCTGCGGTTTCCCCACGTTCGCCTCGACTTTGAACTCGCGAACCATGCGATCGACGATAATCTCCAGATGCAGTTCGCCCATGCCGGAGATAATGGTCTGTCCTGTCTCGTGGTTCGTATGCGTCTTGAAAGTCGGATCTTCTTCCGCAAGTTTGTTTAGGGCAAGTCCCATCTTGTCCTGGTCCGCCTTCGTTTTTGGTTCGATGGCAACCGAAATGACAGGATCGGGGAAATCCATCGATTCCAGCACGACGATGTCCTTGTCATCGCACAGTGTATCTCCGGTAGTTGTGTCTTTCAAGCCCACCGCGGCCGCGATGTCCCCTGAATAGACGTCCGCTATCTCTTCCCGATGATTTGCATGCATCTGCAAAATACGTCCGATGCGTTCGCGTTTTCCTTTTGTCGAATTCAACACGTAGGAACCTGAACTGAGCTTGCCCGAGTAGACCCGGAAAAACGCCAACTTCCCGACAAACGGGTCCGTCATGATCTTGAATGCAAGCGCAGCAAACGATTCCTCGTCGTTCGCGGGCCTTTCCATCGGCTCTCCGTCCCCGTCCAGACACTTGACGGGCGGGATGTCAAGCGGCGATGGAAGATAATCCACGACTGCGTCCAGCATGGGCTGAACGCCTTTGTTGCGGTAAGATGAACCGCACAGAACAGGTACGAGAAGCGATTGCGTGGTGCCTTTGCGAAGCGCCCTCTTGATCTCCTCGACGGTCACTTCTTCACCATCGAGATATTTGATCATCAGTTCTTCGTCCACTTCCGCAGCCGCCTCGATCAT
>JAKADD010000326.1 GCA_021820825.1 Bacillota bacterium | reverse complement strand
GTGATCAATCAATGGATACCAAGCGTGAATCCGTGGTTATTCTAGCCTGCCATTTGTGTGAAGAACCGGTGCAGACGCCTGTTTATGCAGAGGAACACACATTTTGCTGTCATGGTTGCCGGGGTCTGTGGAATGTGCTTGGAGAAGAAGAAATGGTCAGGCTAAAGAGTGGATCCGCCGTCGACTGGGGCATCGCGCGCGACCAGCGCGACGACATCCCCGACAGGCCCCCGGCCTACCTGGACGCTGAAACGTCAACGCTGTCTCTGGACGGGGTCTGGTGCGCCTCCTGTACGACCCTGATTGAGCATGTGGTGGCGCGGACGCCTGGAGTCCTGGCCGCCAAAGTCGATTTTGCCACGAGCACCGCGCGAATCGCCTTTGACGCCAGCAGGACAAGTCCAGGCGACCTGTGCGTGCGCATTGCGGATCTTGGCTATACGGCTGTCGAAACGGCGTCGGGATCCGACACCGCCTTTCGGGCGGATACGTTGCTGTTGCGCCGATTTACTGTGTCTGCCCTGTTGAGCGTCGTCATGATGATGCTCAGCATTCCCATCTGGCTGGGCTATTTAGGGGATCTGTCAGCCACGCTGCGGGATACGCTTTCCTATACACTGTGGATCCTCACGACTCCAGTCGTATTTTGGGGAGGCTGGCCGTTTCTGAGGGGTGCATGGTCCTCCGTGCGCCATCGCATCGCGACGATGGATTTGCTCATCGCCGTCGGCGCCGTGTCCGCCTATGCCTACAGCGTATTCAGCGTGGTCACGGCGGGCCGTTTCCTATACTTTGACACAGCAAGTTTTCTGATCAGTTTTCTTCTGCTGAGCCGCGCCCTGGAATCGCAAACAAAACGCCAGGCCACACAGGTCGTAGAGATGATGGGGCAGTTTACGCCGCGGGAAGCGCGTATCCAGCGAGGCGGTGCGGAACAGACCCTCCCTCTGTCAGAGGTGCGCGTCGGAGAGCAGGTGATCGTAAATCCCGCGCAACGAATACCCGTTGACGGCGTCGTCGCTGCGGGTGAAGGCATGGTTGACGAATCGCTGCTGACAGGAGAGTCGCAATGGATCGCCAAACGGCTGCAGGATACAGTGTATGCCGGAACACTCAACCAGATGGGCAGACTGGTCGTCCGCGCAACTAGGGTCACTGACACGCTGCTCCAGCAGACAGCAGACTATGTCCGCTCTGCGCAAGCGAATTCGTCTCAGTATCAACGCATCGCAGATAATATCCTGCGCATTTTCGTGCCCGTGGTTCTCATGGCGGGAATCGCTACATTTGGACTGGGTATGTTGCTGGGCCGCCTGAGCCTCACAGACGCGTTGCTGCGTTCTGTCGCCGTACTGGTCATTGGCTGCCCGTGCGCGCTCAGTGTGGCAACCCCGCTGGCGGTGCTCGGCGGCATACGCAGACTGAATGAATTTGGCATTTTGCTGCGCAAAAGCGAAGCGCTTGAGAGAGCGTCCCGGATAGATACACTGGTTGTGGACAAGACAGGCACCATGACGACAGGACAAATGACGCTGCAGGCCGTGTTCCCGCCTCTTACGGACGAGCTTTGGCGACTCGTCGCGGCTGCTGAGTATCCAAGCGACCATCCGGTTGGCAAAGCGATCGTCAGAGCTGCTGCGGCAAGGTCCGGCCATCCGGAGCTTCCGGGGCCGACCGCTTCCTTCGAACAACTGAGCGGCTGGGGAGTGAAGGCGGTTGTCGACGGCCGGCTGGTCACTGTGGGGGCGGTCGCACAGGACACACCGCTCACCAGCGATTTCGCGGATATCCTGGAAACATGGCGAAGCGCAGGCTATACACTGGCAATCGTCACGGTGGACGGCGCCGCGCGCGCAGTGATGAGTTTTGCGGACGGCATCCGTCCAGACGCGACAGGTTTTGTCTCCTCGCTTGCGGATCTCGGCGTGCGCGTCATCATGGCGAGCGGCGACCATGCTCAGGCAACGGAAACGGTGGCGCAAAACATCGGCGCTGAAAAGTGGCACAGTCGGCTAAGCCCAGTGGACAAAGCGGAACTTGTCAGGACGCTGCAATTGGCAGGCCATTCTGTGGCCTTTATCGGCGACGGCGTCAACGATGCGCCCGCCCTGGTGCAGGCGGATCTCGGCGTAGCCATGGGTTCTGGAGCGGATATTGCGGTGCAGACAGGCCATTTTGTACTGACCCGATCCGACCTGACCGGCGTTCCGAAACTGTTTCAGTTGAGTCGGCAGGTGCGTGGTACAATCCGGGTCAATCTTGGCTGGGCAATCAGCTATAACGCTGTGGGCCTTGCCGCCGCCGCTTTTGGCCTGGCCAGTCCGGCCATCGCCGCATTGGCAATGCTCCTGTCCAGTGCGTTTGTACTCGGCAATTCAATGCGGATCATTGGATTTTCTCCCAAAACCTATGCCCGGGGAATCCTCGTTGCCGTCAGCTTTGGAACACTGTTGGGCGCCTTTGCGCTGCTCGGATGGTAATCGATTACAGACATTACGGAGGGCGAAGACCTTGCAGAAACCATCTGTCTTTTTCCTTGCCTGGAGGCCCGAAATCCTCCTTTTGCTGATCCTGCTCGCCTGCAGCTACTTCGTGGTCACCGGACCGTTAAGGAAATACATTCACCCTGGCCCGGAACAGTTCCAGCACGGCAATCGGGCGGCGTTTCTGGCGCTGCTGGCGCTGCTCTTCATTGCGATTGGTTCACCCCTGAATGAGTGGGCGGAAACCCGGTCGTTTGTGGCTTACGTTGTGCAGATGCTGCTTATGACAATGGGCATTGCATGGTTGACGATTCTGAGCATTCCGGACTGGTTATGGGAGTCCCTTTTGCAGGCGCAAAGTGTGCGGTACGTCATGACGCGGTTTACAAAACCAGCCATTGCAAGTCTCACGTACAATCTGGTTGCGGCCATCACACTGTTGCCCGCTGTGGTGAACGCTTCCTTAAGAATCAGCTGGATTCACATCTCACTCCAGGGTCTCCTGACGCTCGCCGCCATCTGTTTCTGGTGGCCATTTGTCAGCCGAAATCATGACTTCCCACGCTTGAAGGGGTTCTCCGAGTTTATTTATATCGTCTATTCAACTGTATTGATGCTGCCAATTACAATTGCGATTCTGGCGGCGCACAACCCTTGGTACACAGTCTATCGAACCGGAGCTGCGCCGTATGACTCCCGCGCCTTTTTGCTGGGGGTCCAGCATGCAGGAGCGAACGTGATGCTGATTGGCATGCTGTTGGTATACGGAACACTCAGTCTGCGCGTTCTGACTGTTCAGGACCGCTCATTCTGGTACGATGGACGGTGAACGTGCTGCTCTGAATCCGGCCTTGACGCCTGTGGCGCCGACTGAATAAACAAGCAATCCCGCGATCAGACTCGCATTGGGATCGGTGCCGAGTCCGCCCAAGACGCCAAACTCCTGCCCAAATATCCACGTGAATCCCAGCCAGGCGTACGTGAGCCGCCACACCCATCGCTGTCTCGCATAAACGGCCCATCCAACGCACAGTGCCGTCATGATCAGAATGAATACGGTGTTCCAGACAACAGGAGCGCTGTTCAGCAGTTGTGCAAAGCGGTATAGAATCGCG
>JAKADD010000325.1 GCA_021820825.1 Bacillota bacterium | reverse complement strand
CTTCTGTGACAAGCGTCATGCCGATGCCAAATTCGCCGCCGAGGCCGACCCCAGCCAAAAAACGCGTGATATTCAGCCAGGCGAGGTTCGGCGAAAGCGCCGTCAGACCAGTAAACACGGCAAAGATCAGAATACTGTAAGAGAACGTGCGCACGCGGCCATAGCGATCCGCCAGAATCCCGAACACATATCCGCCGAGCACAGCCCCCATCAGCGTGACCGTCGCAATGCCGCCCGCCTGCGCTGGCGTCAGGTGAAACGCCTTGATGAGCGCCACCATGACGTACGAAATCACCATCAAATCCAGTCCATCCATGGCATACCCGGCCGTTGCAGCCCACAACGTACGCCACTGGTAGCGCGACAGGTTGAGACCGTCTGCACCTTCGCCCACCTTTTCCAAAGCCATTTTGGCCACGAATCTCCCCCCATTCTAAAGACTATTCAAATAATTGCGCTATATCATTATAACTGCTCCGCCCATGCTTGCACCTATCGATACCCACCATAATCACTCAGCCCAATTTGGCCGATTCAACAAATAACTCCATATTGAAGCGCTGTTATGTGGAAAGAGCGGCGAGCTTAAGGCCAATGTGCAGCTTGAGTCTGCCCTCCGCACTGCCGATCTGGCAATCGGTCAACTCTTCGATCCGTTGCAGCCTGTATTTTAGTGTGTTCACGTGGACGTAGAGCGTTTCTGCTGTGACGGTCAAATTGTAGTCGCAGGCAAAATACGCCTCCAGAGTCTCGACCAACTGCGCGCCCCGCTCGCGGTCATAACGGCGCAACGGGCCGATCGTCTCCGCGTAAAATAGCGCCCATTCGCTCTCCTTTGCGTGTGGACTCAGGATGCGATAGACGCCGAGATCGGCAAAGCGGATCACCGAGTCCCGTCCACGCGCCGGACGGCCCAGAGCGATCGCCCGCACCGCCTCCTGATAACCCGCCGCAATTCCCGCCACGCCTGGATAAGGGCGCGCCACCCCGGCGGTCAGCGTCACCCCCGCGAACTCCTGGCGAACAGCCGCCTTAATCCGCTCGGCGAGCGCGCTCACCTCCGCCTCCTCAGGCCACGCTGCAAACGCGCCGCCTGCTGTGATATCTGCGTCTGGCGCCCTGTCCGCCAACTCCCCCGCACCGCTGGCGGGGTATTCGCGCAGCGGCCACAGCAGCACGATTTCATCGCTGCGCGCAGACACGTTCACCTGTGCAAACGCCGTTCGCGCCACCCGTTCCACGAAGCGCAGCAGAGATCGTTTAAATTCCTGGATGCGCACTTCATCGCCCGCGAAGTCGGCCGTCACATGTGCAAAATCATCCACATCAAAGACGACGATCTGATAGGTCAAATCAAAATTCCACCCAAATATGCGCGACTTCTCCGCCAGTTCATTGGCCGGCACCGGATGGCCGAGCAGAATATCCGCCAGAAAGTCACTCTGATACTTTTGCGCTACATCAATCTCCGCCTGCAACTTCAATACCTCAAGCGCAAGCAGCGGCAGCGCGCGCTCCAGCACATTCAAATCCAGTTCGCGCAGCGGCCGCCCCACTTGCCAGCACGTCAAATAGCCGCGCACCTCGCGCCGCAACACGAGCGGCGCCACCAGGCAGAGTGTATCGCCGCCGTCGCGTCTTCTGCGTGTCATCCGCAGTGGATGCTTCGCCTTGCGCAGCGCAGCCCGTTGCTCCACCGACAGAGGAACCGGAAACAGGGATGGGCGATCCGCTTCGAGCGGCAGATCCGTTTCAAGCGTCACCGGATTTTCGACGATGCGATCGATCGCATCGAGCATCGCAGACACGCCCTGCCCCTCCAGCGCCACTTCTGTCAGCCATTTGAGATAAGGCTCCAGACTTTCCCGCAAAGCGCTCCCCTCGTCCAGGATGCGGCTCATGAGCGGCGTCAGGATGTCGATATACGTCACGTCCGCAGCGATCTCGATCACCGGGAAATCCAGTTCACGCGCCGCCCGCAGGATTCCTTCCGGAACCTCCGTCAAAAAACGCTGCGTCTTGATCGCGATCGCGGCCGATCCGACGGCGGCAAGCTGGCCAATCAACTGCTCCTGCGCAGTCACATCATCTTTGATCGCGTACAGGCTCGTCAACAAGAAATCCTTGCCCTTCAGCCAGCGCGCAACATCTGGCACCTCCATAACGGTCACATACTCTATGGAGCGGTCCAGTCCAGCTTCGCCCGCCACCACACGGCAGTGCCGCAGCCCGCCCACGCTCATCGCCGCGCGCACCGTTACACCCATGGCCCTCCCCCCTTTCGCTTTTTACAGTGAGTCTACGAAACAGGCGCGGACCGCCACAAACCGGCCCGCGCTTCCTCAGTTTGATCCATGTCCATGTCAGACAGAACGCGGCCCCCGTGTTGCCGCCACCTTTAGTTGCCAGCCGTCATCGTCCGTCGGCCGGTTGAGCCGCCGTACTTCGGTAAACCCGGCTTCCATCAGATAAATGGAGAGAGTCAGCTGATCAAACCCCGTCTTATGGTAATCGAATTCATATTCCTGTGCGCCAAAAATGTTCAGAATCGCAACTCCAAAGCTGATGGTTCCGTCCGCGTAGTTACGAAAAGCCCACTCCAGATCCGGGCAATGAATTTCAATCTCGCCGCCCGGCTCCACGATGCGACCCCATTCTTTTAATATGGCCCGCGTCTCGGCGTGACCGAAATGTTCCAGCACATGGCTCGCCAACACACGCGAAAAGGACCCGTCTGGAAACGGCAATGGTTTTGCGGCGTCCAGCACATAATCGACGTGCGGCAAATTGCGGATGTCAAGCGTGAGATAGCCCTCATTTGGCGTCCAGCCCGGCCCAATCTCCAGTTTGGGTTTTTCACTCATACACTTGGTCACTCCTGTTCTTGAACGTCCTGCTGTACCGTATGCCAGCAGACCGTTTGCCGAACAGGTTTCAACCCATGCCGCCGTTCGCTTGTTTAAAATAGGCAGACCATCATAGAGCAGTCACATGCTCTGCGCCACACGTCGCAGTTCCGCGAGCGCAGCGGCAAACACAGCAGGCGGATCAGCATGGAAAACGAGCCGCTCCGACGTTCGCGGATGCGTAAATCCCAAGGTGCGAGCGTGCAGCGCCTGACCGCGAAGCTGCAGCGGATCCCGCGTCGCATAAAGCGGATCACCCGCAATCGGGTGACCGATATACGCCATATGAACACGGATTTGATGCGTCCGTCCGGTCTCCAGCCGCAGTTCGACATAACTGAAGCTTTGCAGGCGCTCCAGCACCTGAAAGTGTGTCCGGGCCGGGCGGCCTGCTTCCTGCGCGACGACCGCCATCTGTTGCCGTCGGTGCGGGTCGCGGCCGATTGGCGCATCGATCAGGCCGCGATCGGGCCCGATCTGTCCGTGGACGATCGCTTCGTAGACACGCGTGACAGTGTGCTCACGCAACTGCTCAGAGAGAGAACGATGCGCGAGATCTGTTTTGGCAACCACAAGCAGACCGCTGGTGTCTTTGTCGATGCGGTGGACAATACCCGGACGCAACGTTTTGCCAATACTCGACAGACTTTCGATATGTCCCAGCAGCGCGCCAACCAGCGTGCCGCGTGTATGTCCAG
>JAKADD010000324.1 GCA_021820825.1 Bacillota bacterium | reverse complement strand
GTCGATGACAGCCAACGCCCGCATCGACTCTGGCGGCATCGCGTTGGCGCAACGGAGGCCGATGTCTTGCTGTACGAGGAAACGGATATCACGTTTTCTTTGCGACTGGGCAAATCGCGCAGCGGGCATTTTTTATTTCTGAAATCAGAGAACAAGGCGACTTCAGAAACATGGTATTTGGCCGCCGATCAACCCCTCCTCCCCTTTCAATTGATGGACGCCAGGCAGCGGGGAATCCTGTACGATGTGGAACACTGGGGCGACGACTTCCTCATACTGACGAATGAGGGAGCGCGCAACTTCCGGCTGCTGCGCTGCCCTGTTCAGGACCCGGCGAAAGCCGCTCGCGAGGAGCTTTTTCCGTATGACGACACACTCTATCTCCAAGAAATCCATCCGTTTCAAGAAGCTCTCTTGCTCACCGGTCGCCAGGCTGGGTTAACCCAACTCTGGATGTACCGCGAGGAGACGCTCACGCGGCTGACTTGGGACGAACCTCTGTATACCGTATCCCTGGAAGGAAATCGAAGTTACGAGACCACCGAGGCCCTGATTCAATATGAATCACTGCTCACGCCGAAAACGACTTTTGGTCTCGACCTCCTCCGCGGTGCGCGGGTCTGTCTGCAGGAAGCGCCCGTGCCAGGCAACTATACGCCGAGTCATTATCGCCAGGAGCGCCTGTGGGCGACCGCTGCAGACGGCGCCGCCGTTCCACTGATTGCGGTATACCGCGCCGGATTGCTCGACCATGGCCCTGCCCCGCTCATTTTGCACGGGTATGGATCGTATGGAATCAACAGCGATCCCCATTTCGATCCGGTCCGGTTGCCTCTGCTGGATTTGGGCGTTATTTTGGTTACCGCTCAAGTTCGCGGCGGATCGGAGATGGGCCGCTCCTGGTATGAGGACGGCAAGCTCCTGCAAAAACGCAACACCTTCAGCGATTTCATTGCGGTGGCGCAAGACCTCATCAAGCGCGGCTACACGACCCCGGATCGGCTCGCAGCGCGCGGCGGCAGCGCGGGCGGACTGCTGATGGGCGCTGTCGCGAATATGGCGGGACATCTGTTCCAGGTGATCGCGCCGAACGTTCCCTTCGTCGACGTCGTCACGACCATGCTGGACGCGACGATTCCACTCACGAGCCTAGAGTGGGATGAATGGGGCAATCCAGAGCAACCAGAATACTACGCGTACATGAAATCCTATAGTCCGTATGACAACGTCGAAGAGAAGAGCTATCCGCACATGTTGGTCACGACCGGGCTGAACGATCCGCGCGTTGCCTACTGGGAACCTGCAAAATGGGTCGCCCGGCTCCGTGCGGCCAAGACCGACGATCATGTGCTGCTGCTGAAAACGAATATGGGAGCCGGTCACTTCGGCGCCTCTGGCCGTTTCAACCACCTGAAGGAGCTGGCCGCCAGCTACGCGTTTATCCTCGACAAGATTGGAATCGACGCGGAGTGAAACCCAGCGAACAAGGGGCAGACTCCCGATCAGAGAGTCCGTCCCTTGTTTGCTGGGTCTGCTCAAAGACGTGCCCGCCTGAAACGTTACAGTATACGAGGGGTGAGGGGTCATGGAAAACTACGATTCCTATGCGCCGCAGTACGATGCGGCAGTCGTGTCGGGAGGTCCCGTCACCGAATGTGCATACCGGTTTGTGTTGGAGCAGATCGGTCAGGGGGCGGGCGCGCAAGTCTGCGACATCGGTTGCGGACAAGGGGAGTTGGCGCGCCGTATCGCGAAGATGGGCGCGCGGGTGACCGGTGTGGACGTCAGCACTGAGCAATTGAACACTGCGCGCAGCTATGGCGAAACGACCATCCGCTGGCTGCGTGACGACGCCCGAACTTTGAGTCAAATGGAGAGCGAATCATGTGACGTGGCGGTGTGTAACCTGATGCTCATGGATACACCCAATTTTCCCGATGTACTGGCCTCCGCCTGTCGAATTCTGAAGGTCGGAGGGCAATTGATTGTCACCCTGACTCATCCGTGTTCTCAGTCGCCATACAGCGAAACGATGCAGGACGAAGCGGGAGTCTATCGCCATCGCCTCATTAAGGATTACAGCGCGGACCGGTGGTTCTCTTCAGGAAAAGGCACGATTCGGGGAACGGTGGGCGCTTATCATCGATCGATTTCTGCGTATCTTAATGAGGTCGTCAAGGCGGGGTTTGCCATCCTGCGCATGGAAGAGCCTGTGGCCGACGCCAGATGGATTGCGGAAGAGCGGCAGTTGATCCACACGGTGATTCCACCTGTTTTGGGGATTGTGGCACGGAAATCGTAGTTGGCTCCATTTCACTCCGCAGAGGACGGGATCTCTATAGTCGGCGATATACTTCGCCGCGTGAAGCAATCAGACTCACATTGACCGTCTTTAGTGCCTCGTCCACAGTATAAATAATCCGCCAGCCTCCAACGCGGGAGGATCGCTGATGATCGACGCCCGTTAGCGGTTTCGTATAGTGGCCATACGGATTCTCCGCGAGCTGTCGTAAGCGATCCGCAATGCGCTTTTGGACGGAACGATCTAACCGATAAATATACGCAGAGACTTGGTGAGCCATGTGGATCTGGAATATGTCGATCCCTCCTGAATCATTTGAGGCTATTTTAACGACAAAACAAGTTGTCCGCAGACAGTGCCTCCACGCCCTTATTCACGCGGATTTTTGGTCAATCCCAACTCCCGCTCAAGGTCGTCGAGTGTAATGTACTCCCCTCGGGCAATTTGAGCCTCGCCCTGACGCACCTGTTCCCACTCCTCTGGAGTCAAAGAGTCGTGTGAAAGCTGAAACCAATGAATATAATCCAGGGTTTCCCGCACGCTGAATTCATCGAGTTGCTCAATGAGTTGATGCAATTCCTCTTTCACACTCATGATGGCACCCTCCTGCCTTCGTACCCCACCAATCAGGGTAGTTATTATACTCCTGTTGAAATCAGTCTTAAAAAATCCATCTCCCCTGTTAATCTCCGCTCAGGAGTGCCTTATGAATGATGTCTTACTCATTGCATGGCATGTGGTCACCGCCTCATATCAAGTTCATTGTATATCATTTGCGCAAGCACGGGCAATTCCGCGAGAAATACGGACAGTTCCCTAAAATCACGGAGGTTCATCCTTCTTCATCCTACAGCCCTGCCTTCATCCATCATACTGCAGCGCAGCGATAAAGGCGTTGGCGGCCGGCGACAGCGGCGTGTCTTTCAGCGTAATCAAGCCGATTCGGTGCCTGGGCAGCGGCGGTTCCACAGTGACCTCAAAGAGTGTGCGGGCATTCAGTTCCTCCGTGATGAAATCCCGCACAACGCACGCCACGCCAAGGCCGATTTTGGCGAATTGCACGAGCAGATCAATGCTGCCAAGCTCGATTTCCGGTTTGACCGACACACCGTGAGATTGGAAATACGCATCGATTCCAGCGCGGTTCACGCTCCCTTCTTCAAGCAATATGAGCGGATGGCCCGCAAGTTCCGTCACGGAAACGGGGCGCGCGGCAAGCGCACTCCTGCGCTCGCCCACCACAAAGCAGTTCTGCAGAAACACGCCCTCATGAACGACGATCCGTTCGTGGAGCAGCGGCAGAGTAACGATGCCAAAGTCAA
>JAKADD010000323.1 GCA_021820825.1 Bacillota bacterium | reverse complement strand
ATAAACAGTTTGCCAGGGCGATGCGTCATTTGACTGACGGTGCGACATTTGTCGGAACAAACGCGGATCGCGCGTTGCCTGTCTCAGGCGGATTTGCGCCGGGGGCGGGTTCGCTGCTTGCGCTTTTGCAGACCGCGACACAGCGGACGCCTGTCATCATGGGCAAACCAAACGCGGAATTTGTGCGCAAGGCTTGCCGTAAATTGCAGATTGCAGAAGCGCAGGCGTTCGTGATTGGCGACAATCCAGAGACAGATCTCGCGGCGGGAATTGCTGCGGGGGCAAAAACAATTTTAGTGGAAACGGGCGTTCGGATTGACACGGACTTGCGGCCGGATTGGCGTGTGGCAAGCGTTGCAGAGCTGTTAAACTAGCATTTGACGGTCGTCGCAGTGCCGACGGAGTAGTCTTGACCAACCTAGATATAGTGTATATAATCATTCTTGTATTGAATATTACGCTACATATAGTCGGCGAGGTGAGATCGTGCGTTGTCCGTTCTGTCAAGCGCAAGATTCCCGGGTGCTGGATTCGCGGGCCAGCGAAGAACAGTCCACTGTCCGGAGGCGTCGCGAGTGCATCGCCTGCCAGCGGAGATTCACCACGTATGAACGCGTCGAATTGACACCTCTGATGGTCGTGAAAAAAGATCATAGCAGGGAAGAATTTGATCGTGAAAAGGTGCGGCGAGGCATATCCCGCGCGTGCGAAAAACGGCCCATCACATCGGAGCAGATCGAGACGCTCGTCGATGCTGTCGAACGGGAGTTGCGGACCGATTTTGAGCGGGAAGTCGCAGCGTCAGAGGTGGGCGCGCGGGTCATGCGTCTGCTGCGAATGCTGGACGGCGTGGCGTACGTCCGCTTTGCAAGTGTATACCGTGAATTTCGGGATGTGCAGACGTTCGCAGAGGAGATTCTGCAGTTGTTGCACCAGCAGGGAGTTAACGGTTCTCAGGAAGACTAGACCGGAGTGGAAGGTTGCGAAAAAGATGACGACAGAGCAGTCGATGTTACCGTTTTCAGAAGAGGATATTCTGGGAGCAACAGGGGAACGGATCGTGGCCGATCGCTACCTGTTAAAGGACGCGAAGAAAGAAACACTGGCTCCCGGCAGTCTGGTGGTGGCCGTGCTGGATCGCAAACGCGCCTATCATGAGCTGGCAAGAGTTGTCGAAATCGACGCGGGCAATCGGATGGTGACTGTGGAATTGCGCGATGGCTTTCAGGCGGAAGTCACGATGGATCACGTGGACGTTTTGAAGGAAACCGCGCCCCGTCATATGTGGCGCCGCATCGCTCGCGGCGTGGCCGAGGCGACGGCTAGTCCGGAGCTCTATGAGGAACGGTTTTATAACTTGCAAAGCCAGTGGAGATACGTTCCGGGCGGGCGGATCAACGCCTCGATGGGAACCGGCATACAGACGACAAGTTATAACTGCTTTGTGATCCCCAATGTGGGGTGGTCCGTGCGCGATTACGCCCGTTCATTTGGACAGACGCTGGAGATTCAGGCGCGCTCCGGCGGCGTCGGCATGAATCTGAGCCAGGTTCCGCCGCAGGGTTGGCTCACGCCCGTCAGCGAGCGATCGCGCAAATCCGAACTGCTGTTGGTGCTGGACGTGTGGCACGAAGATCTGCTGGAGTTTCTGGCGCAGGACTATCCCAACAGCACGAAGGTCGTCCGCGTCTCGCAGGCGTTTTTGCGGGCGGTGGAGGAGGGCGCCAACTGGACATATGTGTTCCCTGACACCAGTTCTCGCGAGTATGATGATGCATGGAGCGGCGATTTACAGGCCTGGATGGCGGCGGACCGTCCTATCCGCTATGGCGAGACCCTGCCCGCTCCCGTGATCTATGAGAAAATCCTGGAGAGCGGCGCGCTCATTTTACAGGATGTCGTGGGCGTCGTGATGAATCCGGGAGACAGCAGGGGAACGATCGCGGACCGCCTGGCCGACATGTGGGAAGCCATGCTTGAAAAAAAGCGCGTGTCCATGCTGCTGTCGTCGCTGCGGCCGCGTTACAGTTATGTCCGGGGGGTCAACGGACGCAGTTCTGGCGCCTATTCGTGGGGGCTCCTGTACGACAAGGGAAACGCGGTCTTTGGGCAGGGGTTCGGTCCGGTTGGCGTGGGCGAGATCATGAGCATTGGCTGTCAATTGACGCTGCAGGGCGGTTCCAGACGGGGAGCCCTGATGCTGATCCTAAGTGACCGCCACGCCGATATCCGCAAGTATATCAAGTGCAAACAGGTTGACGGCGTGATCACGGGCGCCAACATTTCGATTGGCGTATCGGAGGAGTTCATGGCCGCCAAGCGCGAGGGCGCCGCATGGACGCTGGGCTATCCGCCGCTGCAACGGGCGGCGGAGTTTCAGGGTGATTTCTTTGCGTGGGAGGCCGCAGGAGGAGAAATAGTCGTGGGCGACACGCTGGCGGCCACGGAATTGTGGGACGAACTGATCGATTCAGCGTGGAAATCGGCCGAACCCGGCGTGGTATTTCTCGGCCGTTATAACGAGATGTCGAATTCGCATTACTTCAACCCGATTATCGCGACGAATCCGTGCGGGGAACAGGGATTGCCGGCGTTTGGCATCTGCAATCTGGGCGCGGTTGTCCTCAGTCAGTTTGCGACCGGGTTTGTCGACTCCGGCGTTGCCGCCGAGTTTCGCGATCCAGGCAAAGAGGCGTACATTCGAGGCTGGTTGCGCAAGTATTTTGATGAACAGTTGACAGAATTCTATCTGCACCACGTAAAATGGGAAGAACTGGAGGACATCACCCGGACTGGCCTGCGTTTTCAGGACGCGGTCATTGACGCGACGTATTATCCGTTTGCGGACAATAAGCGCAACCAGCTCAGTGAACGTCGCGTAGGATTGGGAATCATGGGCCTGCACGATTTGCTCATCTTTTGCGGCATCCGCTATGGTTCACCGGAGTCCGTGCAGTTCATTGATGTGCTGATTGGCTTAATGGCGGAGTGGTGCTACCTGGAATCCGTAGAATTGGCCAAGGAGAATGGGCCTTTTCCAATGTATGACCGGGACCTGTTTTTGCAGTCGGGCTATATGAAGACTCTCGCCAGGGAACGGCCTCATGTCGTGGAGGCGATCCGGGAACATGGCGTGCGCAACGTGACCACCATGACGATCGCTCCGACAGGCACAACGGGCACGATGGTCGGCTGTTCGACTGGCTGCGAACCATACTACGCGTGGTCGTATTACCGCAATTCGCGTTTGGGCATGTTCGAAGAAAGCGCGCAGATTATCGAGGACTATCGGGCGCTGCATGGCACTGGGGAGCTTCCCGACTACTTTGTGACTTCCATGGATCTGACGCCTGAGGAACATGTTCGCGTGCAGGCGGCTTTGCAAAAATGGATCGACAGCAGTATCTCCAAGACATGCAACGCGCCGAATTCCTATTCGGTGCAGGATACGAAGCAGTTGTATGATCTGGCGTATGAACTGGGGTGCAAAGGAGTTACCATTTATCGCGATGGGTCGCGCTCGGAGCAGGTGCTGTCGTTGACCGATCCGCACGTCATGGACTCCGAGGTCGAGGGCGTCGGGGTGGGCGGTTTTGCGGATGGCGCAGTTCAAACGGCGGCCGCGGAGCAAACGCAGCCGCAG
>JAKADD010000322.1 GCA_021820825.1 Bacillota bacterium | reverse complement strand
GAAGGCTGCCGCTTATGGACACGGCGCTGTGGAGATCAGCAGGGCTGCCGTTTTGGCCGGTGCGGATTATTTGGGCGTCGCTTCGTACGAAGAGGGAGTCGAATTGCGGCAGGCGGGGATCATGGCGCCGATCCTCGTGTTTGGCGCGTTCACTCCCGCCGCCGCCGTTCCGGCTATAGGGCATCAGTTGACTGCCACTGTGTCGTCGGCGCACGAGGCGCGCGCACTCGCAGACGCGGCGCGCGCGCAGAAGGGGGTCGTCCGGGTGCATGTAAAAACGGATACCGGCATGACCCGCCTGGGCGTGCGGGGAATGCCCGCCACACTGTCGCTGCTGGAGGCAGTGTCCGATATGCCGGGCATCATGCTGGAGGGCCTCTACACCCACTATGCGGCGGCGGACGAGCTGGATGGTGCATTCACCGACAGGCAGCGGCAGCGGTTTGAGGAGATCGTTTTGCAGGCGCGAAGAGCTGGCGTTGTCATTCCAATTGTGCACGCCGCGAACAGCGCGGGAACTCTGCGTGGACCGGAACACCATTATGACATGGTGCGGCCAGGCATCGCTCTGTATGGCTATCATCCTGCGCCAGCGTGGCGACAGGACATTGACCTGCGCCCAGTGCTGGCACTTAAAACCCGCATCGTCCGGCTGGCCGACATTGAACCGGGCGAGACAGTGAGTTATGGATACACGTACACGGCGAAACAGAGAGTGACAATCGCAACACTGCCGATCGGTTATGCGGACGGCATTCCACGCGCACTGTCAAATGTGGGAACGGTGTGTGTGAATGGACAGCCGGCGCGGATAGCGGGTCGTGTCTGTATGGATCAGATGATGGTCGAAGTGCCCGGTAATACAGTTCACGTTGGCGATGAAGTCACAGTGTACGGGTGTTCCGGAGACTGTGGCTCGCTGTCTGCAGCGGCCCTGCAACTGGATACCATTCCGTATGAACTGTTGTGCAGGATATCCGCGCGTGTGCCGCGAATTACCAGGGCGCAGAAAAATAATGAAGAAACTTAACCTTGAACTGGATGTCTTTCTCTGAAGTGCGTTATAATACGTAAGGGAATTGGGGTCGTGAGGGGGATCTAGCATTGTCGAGGTCAAGGCGGATTGCCGTGAGCATGCCACCCTATCTATTGGATGAGGTTGATGGTTTAGTGGCCGAGGAACGGAACAGCAGAAGCGATCTGATCAGACAGGCGACAGCGATGTATGTACGGGAACGGAAAAAGCAAAGGATCCGCGAACTTCTGCAACAGGGGTACCAAGAGATGGCTGTGATCAATCTGCGGCTGGCGTCGGAAGCATTTGAGGCGGAAGCGGAAGCGGAAGTCATTGCGCAGCGACTTGTCAGCGGGGTGTAGACGCATGAACGTCAAGCGCGGTGACGTTTACTATGCGGATTTATCTCCTGTTGTGGGATCTGAGCAAGGTGGATTTCGTCCCGTTTTGATCATTCAAAACAATATTGGCAACCGTTTTAGTCCCACCGTGATTGTTGCAGCGATTACCGCGCAGATTCAAAAGGCAAAGTTGCCTACACATGTGGAGATTATCGCATCGGAGTACGGGCTTGAGCGTGACTCGGTTGTTCTTCTGGAGCAGATCCGGACGATTGACAAACAGCGACTGACTGAAAAGATCACTCATCTGGATGAGGAACTGATGCGCAGAGTGGATGAGTGTCTGCAGATCAGCCTTGCCCTGATTGAGTTCTAAGTCGATTGCGTTCCAAGTCGGAGGTGCTGGCTGGATTACGGCATGCCGACACATAGCTGGACGGTTTTCGGTGGGCTGAAGAAAACTTCAGGCCCATTTTCGCGCGCCAATATAACATGCTCCCGTGGCATGAGTTGTCCGAACTCTGAATAGGGTGTACAAACTGGTCACTTCAGTTCAGAGAGGCGGGTCGGCATTGACTCACGGCACACTGGTAGGGGCGAAACTCAGGACGATGACGTTAGCCGGTCTGATCGTCCTCTGTATTCTTGCGATCGGACTCTATGAGACATCCTACGCGCAGTACGCGTCACACGTTCAAATGGTCAAGACGCTGTTTCAGAGTATTGTTTGGGAGGCGTTCCCGTTCATCGTGATCGGGGTCGCGCTGTCGGCGTTGATCGATTCATTCGTAGGCGCAAACGGGCTGTCCGCGCTGCTGTCAGATTCCCTCGGAGGTCGACTGAGAGCAAGCATGCTCGGAATGGTTCTGCCTGTCTGCGACTGCGGAACGATTCCGGTGGCTCGCACCATGCGCCGCAAGGGTGTTGGCGAGTCTGTTGTATTTACGTTTGCGCTCGGTACGCCAACTGTCAACGTGGTTGCCATCTTCTCCACGTTCGTTGCGTTTCACCAGCAGTGGTCATGGGTACTCTGGAGAGCGGGCGGCGCGTTGCTGATTGCCATTTTCAGCGGTGTCATTGTGCGCTTTGGCGAAGATGCGCTGACCGAAAAATGGGAAACAAACGCATTGCCCAGGCTAAAAAATCGTGGTTTTGCCGTTTGGCGCCACGTCGCAGACCATTCGGCAGGCGAGCTGTTCGCGGTAGGCCCCTTTTTTGTGGCGAGCGCCCTGTTGGCTGCAGTGGCGCAGGGCCTGTGGCCTCTGCATACGGTCACGGGATTCACTCAACACTCCGTATGGTCGATTTTTTTATTGATGGGTCTCGGCAGCGTGTTGTCCCTCTGTTCTGAAGCAGATGCGTTTGTCGCGGCCAGTCTGACCACGCTGTTTTCACCAGGCGCGGTGATGGCATTTATGCTGGCGGGACAAATAACCGATTTGCGCAACCTTCTGCTGATGCCCCAGGTATTTTCCAGACGCACGGTGACTGTCGGACTGACCACGGCGTTCATCCTGATCTTTGCGTGCGCCCTGCTTGTCAATCGAGTTTACACAGGGGGGTGGGCGTAATGCTGTCGGAACGTTCACTGCGTTTTGTGATCCTGATCGGCTATGGGTACAGCCTTCTGAACATGTGGTGGACAGGCGCCATGTATCGGTTTGTGGGCGCTGCGTCAGGGCCGCTTGAACTGGTTGGCGGCATTCTCGTAGGGGTGATCGCAGTTGGGGCGCTAAACGGCCGAGAAGCTGAGTCTAGCGAGGATACGGCGGGCGGTCTGTGGTTGCGGGGAGTCCTCTATGCGCTGTTTGCCCTGCCGCCCGCGATTTATCTGTTGACGATGTATGCGGGATGGTAGCGAGCGCTATACCTTTGACGTAAAACATAGTAATCTAAAGCTTGAGAAATGATCTGCTGGAAGGTGGTTCAGACGCATTGAGCGAGTCAAGAACGACACAGACAGATGTCAGGGAACAATCGCACATTCGCGATTATGAGCTTCACCCGCAGGGTTTGCGCAAGATCGCATGGGTGCGGGAACGCATGCCATTGCTGCGCAGTCTGGAGGAACAGTTTACACGCGAGCGTCCATTCGCCGGGAAACGCGTGGTGATCTGTCTGCATCTGGAGGCGAAAACAGCCTATCTGGCGAAAGTTGTCCAGGCAGGCGGCGCGGAGGTTGCGGTTGTCGCGTCAAACCCCCTGTCAACGCAGGATGATGTTGTGGCCGGGCTTGTCCATGACGGCATTGTCGCGTACGCCTGGTATGGCGCCTCTGCGCAGGAGT
>JAKADD010000321.1 GCA_021820825.1 Bacillota bacterium | reverse complement strand
CGGACGTGCTTGGCAATGTGGTTCATGGCACAGCGCAGGCCATCGCGGCCAGGATAGGGGGTTAGATTCGCGTGGCTAATGCGCTTCAGTATCTTACGTTTTCCGATCTCTGGAACAGTATGGGCCCGGAGGTCATTGTGATCGGCGGCGCTTTTCTGATCATGATCGTCGAACTGTTTCTTCCGGAGTCTCAGAAGAAAATATCACCGTGGCTGGCCGTCGTGGCGCTCATCGCTTCTGCGACAGTGCTTGCCACCCGTCTGGGCGCCACTGTCACGACCTACTCGACGGCCGCCTACGTTGTCGATGGGTTCGGCAGCATTTTTAAACTGGTCATTCTGATTGCGACCCTGCTTGTGATTTTGCTGGCGATCGCCGATCGCAGCGCAGAGTCTCTGCCTTATGAATATTCGTATCTGGTGCTGTTTGCCACGGGGGGCGCCATGATCATCACGTCTGGCGTCGATCTGGTCACCCTCTATGTGGGCCTGGAACTGTTGTCGATTGCAAGCTACATTCTCGTTGCGCTGTACCGCAAGAGCGCCCGCTCTACAGAGGGTGGGCTGAAGTACCTGATTATCGGGTCGATTGCTTCGGCCTGCATACTGTACGGCCTGTCTTTCCTGTATGGCGTCGGCGGCTCCACAAACCTCGGCCAGATCGGGATTAACCTGCAGAGCGGCTGGACCAACTACAGCGGCATCCTGTACCTGTCGCTCGGTTTGGTGCTCGTGGGCATTGGCGTCAAAGTGTCCATCGTGCCGTTTCACCTCTGGACGCCCGATGTCTATGAGGGGGCGCCGACGCCTGTTACCGCCTATCTGGCCGTGGTCTCGAAAGCGGCTGTCTTCGCCTTTTTCCTGCGCGTTTTCATCTGGGTTTATGGGCAGAAATTTGGCCAATGGTGGGACATCATCGCCTGGCTGTCCGTCATTACGATGGTTGTCGGGAACGTGGGGGCGCTGGCCCAACGCAACGTCAAGCGCATCCTGGCCTATTCCAGCGTTGGTCAGGCCGGGTATCTGCTGCTGCCGTTTGCAGCCGTGGGCACGTCGACACTGCTCAACGACATGTGGCAAGCCCTCTCCTCCATCGCGTTTTATCTCTTTGCGTACATGTTTATGACGATCGGCGCGTTCGCCGTGTTTGCAAAGGTTGCAGAGGCCAGTGCGTCCGAGGATATTGACGCTTTTGCCGGCCTGTACAAACGCAGCCCATTCCTGGCCAGCATGATGACGCTGTTTCTGCTCTCGCTGGCGGGGTTGCCGCTGACAGCCGGTTTCGTAGGGAAGTTCATGATCTTTCTGGTGGCGTTCAACACGGGGCAGTACTGGCTCGGCGTCATCCTGTTTGCCACGAGCGCCATCGCCTTCTATTACTACTTTGGCATACTGAAAGCCATGTTCACCCGCGAGCCTGCAGGCGGTCAGGAGCGGATCAAAAATTCTCCCACTCTGATTGTGGTTGTGGCGCTGTGCGCGCTCGGCACACTCGCGCTCGGGATCGTTCCGGCGCCGCTGATGGATCTGCTGAACGGTCTGCGCTGGTTCGGATAGACAGCGCGAATCGCACTACGCATGCGATTGAGGAGGGTAAAATGTGGACCCCTGGATACGGACCGAAGAAGACCGTGAACTTGTCGACTGGGCAGGTCAACTGGCAACTCAGTTGGCAACGCGTTCGGACACCTACGATCGCGAAGGAACATTCGTTCACGAGCAGATTGACCTTCTCACGCAGGCGGGATACGCTAGTCTCACTGTTCCAAAGGAGTATGGCGGGCGCGGGTGCAACCTGCGCCAGTTGCTGCTCGCGCAGGAACGGCTCGCAGAGGGCGATTCTGCGGCGGCTCTCGTCATGGGATGGCATCTCGGCATTACGCAGAGTCTGGCCGCCACCAAGGCCTGGCCCGACGACATGTACCGCGCCTTCTGTGTGGATGTGGTTGCCGGACGGGCCCTGGTCAATGCTTGCGGAACGGAACCCGACACCGGCAGCCCGAGCAGGGGTGGACGGCCCACGACAGTGGCAAAACGGACAGCGGGCGGATACAGCATCACGGGCATGAAGACATGGGCGACCGGCAGTCCTGTGATCACGCACATTCTGGTAACTGCGACGATTTCAGGAGAGGACAGCGTCGGCGAGTTTTTAGTTCCCCGTGCGAGCGCTGGACTGTCCGTGCAGGAATCGTGGAACAGCATGAGCATGCGCGGAACGGGAAGCCACACGCTGGTGCTCGAAAATGTGTTTGTTCCTGACGCCCATCTGCTGGACACGATGGCGGCTGGGCGCAAACCGCAGCGCAGCAGCGACGGCAGCGGCTGGCTCCTGCACATCCCTGCCACCTATCTTGGCATCGCCAACGCGGCCCGGCGTTTTGTACTGGACTTTGCCAATACGTACGCTCCCAACAGTTTGGGAAAACCAATTGCGTCGGCGGCCCATGTGCGCGAGAAGATCGGTCAGATGGAAGTGGAGCGTACAACGGCGAGAACGCTGCTGTATGCTACGGCGACGCAGTATGACGAAACCGCATTTGCAGATCGCCTGAAGATGCGCGCGGACCTGGGGCTCGCCAAACATGTGGCGACCAACGCAGCGGTCCGCATCGTCGATCTGACCATGCGCATCGCTGGCGGGCAGAGTATCTTGCACAGTCTGCCGCTCGAACGCTACTACCGCGACGTGCGGGCAGGACTGCATAATCCGCCCATGGATGATGTGATTCTTTCGGTTTTGGCAGACAGCGCGCTACAGGGTCAACGCTGATTTCCTCTCTAATATGGACAAAAAATGATGATCGCGGTCGTATACTATTTTCAGTATAGAGATGAGGTCAGACGGTGGGCGTGTTTTCGAATGTCAGCTTCCGCGTTCAGGGCGGTTTGACGATCTTCAGCCTGCTGCTGGGAACGCTCTTGGCCTGGTACGCTCTGGGCGCTGTGCGCTGGGATGTTTTTTTGCAGGCGCCCCAGTCGCGCGCCGCCAGCCTTCTGCGCCTGTTGCTTGCCATACTGATCGGCGCGGGAATCGCCAATTTTGTCGTTCAGTACGCTACGGGCGCCGCAATGATTCGCAGTTAAACCGTCAGATGAGCACGGGGTTGCACTGAACCGCCCCTAGCATTTTTTGCGTGCCAGTTCGTAGTCTCGTATAGCCTGTTTTCCCGTTGTCCATACTGTGTATCATAAACACGGTGTGAATGGGAGATGGCGGAGATGAAGAAACTAGCGCTGATGGGTCTTGCAGGCCTGCTGATGGCGTCCTATCTGACAGGTCAGGCTGTTGCCAGCAGATTGCGGCCAGATTCCGGGGCGATGGTTCCATTTTTGACGCAGGCGTTCGTCGCCACGCACAGTCGGCCCACCGGGTTTGAGGTGCATGACTGGTCGACGCTTCGCAGTGGCTTCTCGTCCGTGGCCACGCTGACAAAGGATTCGAAACGATTGGCGCAGGAAATGGGCGTCTCTGCGCCGCACCTGTATACGCATAATGGTTCCCACGATCATGTCGCATTGTGGACAGGAATTTTCACAGTCGGGAAGCAGAAAACCAGGTTGCAGGCAACGGTGGAGATGGCCAGTATGTCGTTTCCCGATGCGCCGGCGCAGACGGTTCTCATCCTGCGGCTGCTGGCGTCAGCGCCGCGCAG
>JAKADD010000320.1 GCA_021820825.1 Bacillota bacterium | reverse complement strand
CGCTACAATTCAATTGGCGGGAGCGGAGATTGAACTTGTGCCCACGATTTCCCGTGAGGTGCGATTGCGGCGTGCAATTGCGGCGGTCAGGGGTTCTTATGATTATATTTTGATCGATTGTCCGCCCTCGCTCGGGTTGCTCACAATCAACGCGCTGACTGGTTCTGATTCCGTGGTGATTCCCATTCAGTGTGAGTACTATGCGCTAGAGGGATTGAGTCAGTTACTGAGCACGATTAGGCTGGTGCAAAAGCATCTTAATACATCGTTGCAAATTGAGGGCGTGCTCCTTACCATGCTGGATGCGCGCACGAATTTGGGTATTCAGGTGATTGAGGATGTGAAAAAATACTTTCGCGAGAAGGTATATCACACGATCATTCCACGCAATGTTCGCCTGAGTGAAGCTCCGAGCCACGGCAAACCGATCCTTCAATATGATCCGCGTTCACGTGGAGCCGAGGTTTATCTGGATCTTGCCAAGGAAGTGATCGGAACTTGAAAGCAAAGAGCGGATTGGGCAGGGGCCTGGAGGCGCTCATACCGCAGATTGCGGATGACAGCGCAGACGACGTTGTACGGATGCGAATCGATGATCTGAAACCGAGTCCTTATCAGCCGCGGAGAGAATTTGACTTTGAGAAACTGCAGGAACTCGCTGACTCCATTCGTGAACACGGAGTTCTCCAACCTATTGTCGTGCGTAAGGGCGTGGGCCGCTGGTATGAAATCATTGCTGGAGAACGGAGATTCCGCGCCGCGAAACAGCTGGGCATGGAAACAATTCCAGCCCTTGTGCGCGACATCTCAGACCGTCAGGCAATGGAGATTGCACTTATTGAAAATTTGCAACGGGAAGATCTGAGCCCCATAGAGGTTGCTGAAGCATATGCGAAGATTATGGAGCACTTCGAACTCACGCAGGATCAACTGGCAGCCCGCGTGGGGCAGAGCAGGTCTCATGTCGCCAATCTGATGCGATTGTTGTCCCTTCCTGCTGATATCCGTGAATTTGTTTCACGTGGAACAATTTCGATGGGCCACGCGCGTGCTCTTTTGTCATTGCCTGAGGCGCATGCGCAGAGAACGGTTGCGGCAAAAATTGCTTCAGAGGGGCTTACTGTACGAGCGGTGGAACAACTCGTACAACGAATGCAGAGTGTTCCACGTGGAACATCTCCTAAAAGGGAGTCTCCCAAAGTAGCGCCAGGTCTTAAAGTCTATGAGGATCAACTGCGGGATATTCTTGGCACCTCGGTGCGTGTGCAGTTAGGCAAGCAAAGAGGAAAGATTGAAATTGAGTACTTTTCTCTCGAAGATCTGGAACGAATCGTTCAAATTCTTCGTGCGCACCCCTGAAGTCGCGAATTGACAGAGCGAATGGTGTGCGGCTCATTCCGGCGAATACAGCCGTTGACACTGTGAGAAATCCATCGCGATTGCAATTCCGCGCCCATGCAAATAATCCCCGCAGACAATCAGGGAATGGCCAAGCTCGATGTTGGTTTTTTCTGTCTCGGGGTGCAAATTCGCCGCCCTGCTGGTTGTCTTGAGAAATGGCCAGTATTTGCGGGTGATTTCGGAAAGAGAGGGCTTGTCTTGTTTCTGTTAGGCCCTATTGTGAATACAGTTGCCATCCTCCTTGGAACACTGGTCGGAACTCGCTTGCATGGAATGCCCGAACGAATGAAAACAACCGTGCTGCAAGGGCTGGGACTGTTTGTTATACCGATGGGATTGTCCATGTTTCTCAGTGCGCCGGACGGAGATGTGATTTACATTGTGCTCTCGATCGTACTTGGCGGTGTGTTGGGCGCCTGGTGGAATATTGAATCGCGAATTGAACGTTTTGGGGTCTGGTGCCAGTCCAAGTTTAAGAGTGAGGAGAATCGGGTGGGGGAGGCGTTTGTTTTCGCCAGCCTCGTCTATGGGGTCGGATCAATGGCGATTCTGGGAGCCATACAAAGTGGGCTGAGTGGTCAAAATACCATTTTGTATACAAAGAGTCTGCTGGATGGCTTTTCGAGCATTATCTTTACCACGGTTATGGGTTCCGGTGTTGCGCTGGCGGCGATTCCCATCTTTATCTACGAGGGCGGCATTGCAACCATTGCTCACTTCTTTGGCGCAAATCTCCGCTCGGCGCCTATTATAGCGGACGTCACTGCGGTGGGTGGAATTTTGATCATGGGGATCGGGATCAATATTCTGGATCTAAAACGCATCCAAGTTGCCAATCTGCTGCCGGGCATGCTTGTGGTCGCGGTTGTGCGCTGGCTTTCAATACATGGAGTTGCATTGCTGTCTGGCTTTATCCATCTGTGAAACGGGGGTTCCTTTTCATGTTCTCATCACTTGCTTCCAACATCTCAAATTCAGAGCTTGTCATCGGTATCTTGACAAGTCTCATTCTGGTCATTCTTTCTCTGATTATCGCCGTAATTTCTGCTGCCCGATCGGCAAGACTCAAGAAGCGCTACAAGACTTTGGTTAAAGGGGAAACAGGGCAGGACCTGGAGAGTATGATCACGGCCAATCATGATCAAGTTGCGCAGTTTGAACGAGAGGTGCAACAATTCAGACGGATCGTTGAAGACCATGAACGGCGTTTGCGGATGACTTCAACGACAGCCGAAATTATACGCTATAACGCATTTGCGGAGAATGGCAATGATCTCAGTTTTTCATTGGCGCTCCTGAATGAACAGGGTGACGGCGCGGTGTTGAGCAGCATATTTGGACGGGAAGAATCACGGATATACGCAAAGCCCGTCGCGGGCAGCAATTCTACATACACACTGACACCTGAAGAGAAAAAGGTCATTGAAGCGGCGATGAACAGCCAAAGAAACCAATAACAACAGCTGCGGCCGCTCTGCCAGAGCCTCGGCGCTGATGCGATCTCAGCGTTTGAACAGCGCATGGAGGCGCGTGATGGGCGTGCGTTGAACGTCGCGCATGTCCGCGGCCGTTGCCGAACGCAGTCTGGACTCCATTTCAAACAGTGCGCCTGCCACTGCATCGGCAATCACGTTGGCCATCTTGAAGACCATGCTGAGCCGTGTGTTTTGTAACACAAAATATTCCATGCATCCACCTACATTTACGATCCCCGTAATGTGAATATCGCCCACGGCAGGAAGGTGTTTATGAACCCCTGCGCCGGGCTGCAGCGCGCCTTGGGCCAGAGTGATCTGTCCAACGCTGGAAGACTGCCCCAGGCAAGCGTCGATCGCAACGATATAGGGTTTTGGAACCATGCGTGCAACCTGCCGGATCGTTTCTTCCAGGTTGACGGCATGAACAGGGTTGTCGAGAGTTCCGAACAACTGCACCCGATCATTTCTCGCCGTAACTTCAGACCCCACCAGTGGCCCGAGAGCGTCTCCTGTGGAGCGGTCCGTTCCGATGCACATCAGTACAACCGATGTGTTGGCGGGCCTTGCCAGCAAATGTTCTTGCAACACGTGCGTCAACTGAAACGCGGCTTCTCCATCGTCATACCTGACCCTGAAAGGGGTCTTTGCTTTCGGCCCAGTTAGCAAGTAGCCCATCACATCCTGCTGAAAGATTGATAGTACAGTATGTGACTGAAAAACGGCAAATTATACCCATGACAAGCATACAATTCAAGATAATCCTGATCAGGGCGCTGTACAG
>JAKADD010000319.1 GCA_021820825.1 Bacillota bacterium | reverse complement strand
AACGTTGCTTGAGGGATTTGTCAAAGCGGTCCATCGGACGCCCATGCTCTCTTTGGGCAACGCCTTTTCGGCTGCAGATCTGCATGATTTCGATGCGCGGGTGCGCCAGGCGGCGGGCTTTGATGCAGCTTATGTATGCGAACTTAAAATCGATGGACTGGCAACATCGCTGCTTTACGAAGAAGGCGCATTTGTGCGCGGCGCGACGCGTGGGAACGGTGTTGTCGGAGAGGACATTACGCGTAACCTGCGAACCGTCCGGACGCTTCCGCTCCGTCTGCGCACACCTTTGAACATCGAGGTGCGCGGGGAATCTTACCTGCCAAAAGTCGCCTTTGATCAACTCAATCGTTTGCGCGAGGCGCGGGGCGAACCGCAGTTTGCAAATCCGCGCAACGCCGCGGCGGGTTCTTTGCGTCAACTCGACGCTGCTCTTGTGGCTGAACGCAGACTGGCCTTTTTTGCGTATGCGCTTGCGACGCCGGAGGGGTTGGCCGCATCGCAGTCGGAGGCGCTCACGCTGATGGCCAGCCTCGGCCTTCCCGTGAATTCAAACTGGAAACGGGTTTCCTCCATAGAAGAAGCGCTTGCTTATGTGCGCTGGGCAGAAGAGATGCGGGCCGACCTGCCCTATGAGATCGACGGTGTGGTTATCAAAGTCGATTCTTTTGCCGTGCAGAGGGAACTGGGTGTTACGGCCAAGAGTCCACGTTTTGCGATCGCTTATAAATTTGCCGCTGAACAGGCAGAGGCGCGCATTGTGCGGATTGACCTGAATGTCGGGCGAACGGGCGTCGTGACGCCGACGGCCGTGATCGAACCGGTATTTTTGGCGGGGAGCACGGTGAGTCGCGCCACGCTGCATAATGAAGACGTCATCCGCGATAAGGATGTGCGGGTTGGCGACCTGGTTCTGGTGCAGAAGGCCGGCGATATCATACCGGAAATTGTGCGTGTACTGATGGAGGGCCGGGATGGCTCTGAACAGCCTTATCGTATGCCTGAGGTGTGTCCGGTGTGTCAAAGCCCGCTTGTACGGGAGGATGGAGAGGTTGCGTTGCGCTGTGTCAACCCAGCGTGTCCGGCCAAACGCGTGGAATCGCTTATTCACTTTGCGTCGCGCTCTGCGATGGACATCGAAGGTCTGGGCGACATGATCGTGGAGTCATTGCACGAAGCGAATCTGGTCAGGGATCCGGCGGATTTCTATCTGCTGACCAAAGAACAGCTCCTGCAACTGGACCGGATGGGGGACAAGTCTGCGACCAATCTGCTTGCAGCCATCGCGGCCAGCAGGCGTCAGCCGCTGGAACGGCTACTGTTTGGCCTGGGCATTCGTCTGGTCGGCGAGAAAGCCGCACAGACACTGGCGCGGCGTTTTCGCATACTCGATCGTCTCATGGCCGCTGATGCGGCTGATCTGCTGGACATTCCGGACATCGGTCCCAAACTGGCGGACAGCGTCACGGCGTACTTTGCGCAGCCTGACAATCGTGCGCTGGTGGAACGGCTGCGCAGTCAAGGTCTGCGCTTTGATACAGATCTCCCGCCCGAAACCGAGCGTACAACAGGGATCTTCGCTGGCAAAACGGTCGTTCTGACAGGTGCGCTCACGAATCTCACAAGACAGCAGGCCCAGACTCTGATCGAGAATCAGGGAGGCAAAGTGGCAGGCAGTCTCAGCCGCAAGACGGATTACCTGGTTGCCGGCGAAGGCGCGGGGTCAAAGCTGGCCAAGGCCGAGGACCAGCTTCGCGCTGATCCGGACGCTTCCCTGCAGATTCTCGATGAACAGACGTTTTTGCGCATGATCGGCGCGGATGGGATCACCGTCCACGAATAAATTGGCCGACATTCTGTCTGTATCTCCGCTTGATGCGAATAAAGCGATAGCGGGCAGAATAACGTCCAATCACAAAGGCGACGGGTACAGTCACGATGTTCAGTGCGAGATACCAATCCATGCCAAGACCTCCTCTGTAGAACTATACATGGTGAAAGGTATGTGCACGGAAGCCTGTTTAGACCCTCCTCCGTTCCTGACACAGGCGGCGATGGACGATGAGGTCGGTCATGAGGGCTCATGAGGGCCTGTTTTCGCGCCGCTGCTTATTTTGGTATACTGAGAGTGATCTTGCACTACCTTGGGGAGGCTCTTGGATCCATGTACTATATTCTTGCAGTAATGTTAAGTTTTGCGCTGGTGTACGCCTCTGTTCCATTTGTGCAAAAACTGGCGCTAAGGACCGGGTTCGTTGATATCCCCAATCATCGCAAGATCCATAAAGACCCGATTCCGATGCTCGGCGGTCTGGCCATTTATGGAGGGTTCATCATAACGGCCGCCATATTTGTCCATCGTTCCCCCGAGTTCTGGGGTATCACCATCGGCGGTGGAATCATCTTCCTGCTTGGCATTGTCGATGATTTTTACAAAACCAGAAAACAGGATCTGCCCGCCTGGCCAAAGTTTATCGTTCAAATTGTCGCTGCCTGTGTGCTGCCTATATTTGGCGTCAGTATTCAGGGGATCAACGTTCCCTTCCTCCACGCTTTCGTTGCTTTTCCGACATGGTTGCGCGTTTTGACCACGATGGTATGGGTTGTGGGCATCACCAACATGATGAATTTTCTTGACGGCGTCGATGGACTGGCGGCCGGGATTGCCGCCATTTCCGGAACGACGCTGTTTTTTATCGCGATCATCAAGGGCCATCACGCCATGGCGTTGCTGTCCATCATCCTGATCGGGAGTTCGCTCGGGTTTCTGCGGCACAATTTTCATCCGGCGCGTATCTTCATGGGCGATGCGGGAGCGACATTTATCGGCTATGTCCTTGCGGCGATCGCCGTTGGAGGCGCTTTCAAATCGGCGACGCTCGTGTCGGTTCTGATTCCCGTCCTCGCCCTGGGAGTTCCAATCATGGACGCGTTCTATGTGATTTTTCGGCGGTTTCGTGAAAACCGCCCCATTTATGTCGCGGACAAAGGGCATACCTTTCATTACCTGATGAGTTCTGGACTGTCGCAAAAGCAGACGGTGACATTTTTATATCTGCTGGGCATCTGTTTTTCGCTTGTTTCGATCGTGATTTTATTGGTGGGCAATGGCATTCATTAAAGATGGCAGGAGGAACTCGGGGTGAGTTTGAGCCGCAAGGATGTTTTGCATGTGGCGGCGCTGGCGCGTCTGCATGTGACAGAGACGGAACAGGATGCGCTCGCACAGGAGTTGAACCGCATTCTGGCATACGCCGGGCAACTGAAGAAACCGGAACTGGATGTATTGATCAGTCTTGCAGAGATTGAGGCGACGAATAACAGAAGCGAGACAGGCATGGTCACGCGCCCGGATGAACCAGGCGAATCACTGCCAACGGAAGTGGTGTTGGCCAATGCGCCTGACACAGAGGGGCGGCAGTTTCGCGTTCCCGCCGTACTGGAGGTTGATTGAGTGGATTTTTTTAGCGGCATAGAAGAGTTGCGCGCGGGCCTGGCGAAGCGAGAGGTAACCGCCCCGGAGCTTGCGGATTTGAGTCTGCGGCGGATTGCGGCGTTGGACGATCGTGTACACGCCTTTTTGCGTGTGTCCGCCAACAGGGATCACCGCGTCGCCAATATGGACAACCCCGCCGCCGTCACGGCCGCCGCGGCGGCCAAAT
>JAKADD010000318.1 GCA_021820825.1 Bacillota bacterium | reverse complement strand
GATTTTGCGCCCGATGCGCTCCCGTATAAACTGGTTGATCTCGTAAAAATTCATGATTGGGCTCTCTACTTTTGGCACCTTGATCGTTGTGTAGTCGATTTCTTGAGTCGCCTTCCCGTACACAACAAAAAATGTCATGTCTTCACCCAGATCGGCGGCATGCGTCACCTGCGGCTCAAGCAGGCCCATTTTGGCGACAAACTGCCGCGCCGCCTCCTTCGCTTCTTCCCCGTACGGCACTGGCAACGAGAAACTGATCTGAACCATTCCGTCGTCAGCCGTATCGCCGTATGGCCTGATGCGCCGCAAGTCACGCATGCTCCCCCGCCTCCTCGTTCTGCTGCCCCTGCATCCCCTGCGCAGCCAGCGGGGAAAGCCCCAGGCCGCTGCGCAGGGCAGTTTCGATGGGATTGTAATAATCGTCCGCGCGCACCACCACGCCGTGCAATCCCTTACCGCCCGTGAAGCTGCGCCTGACATCGGCGAACTGGCCTTCGCCAAGCGCCCTGAACAACCCCTTGTCCGCGATTTCCCGCAACAGGCTGAGCGCTTCGCCAAGCACCTGACCCGCCCGTTGCACCATCTTGCCGTCTTGCCGAAACTCCAGTTCATCCTGCAAATGCCGCGCATTGTTGAAAATGTAGCGGGCGGATTCGATCGCCAGTTGACGATCGTGGATGAGCGGCGTATGGATCGCCTCCGTCATCATGCCGAGCAACTGGATCCCCTGTCCGGTCGCAGCGCCGACCAGATTGAACAGGGCGTCCTGGACATGCCCGCGAAAGATATTGCCCGTCATGTGTTTCGTGGGCGGCATATATTTGAGCGGCGCTTCCGGAAATATCTCTCTCGCCATAAGCGCCTGCGCCCATTCAAACAGAAAGCCGTCTTCCAGCGCGGGGTCCATTTCAAACGCATGGCCCAGACCCATCTGGGCGGACGGCAGTCCAGAGCGCAGGGCAAGCTGCTCATTGACAAACTGCGAGGCAAGCACAGTGTGCGCGGCCTCCACGGCGTCGGCCGTCGTCAGGTAGTTGTCTTCCCCGGTATTGATAATCACGCCCGCATACGAATTGATCATGCGGCTGAAATTCTGGTCGATCAGGGTGCGCTGCATATTGATATCCCGAAACAGAATCCCGTAGAGCGCGTCGTTAAGCATCACATCCAGGCGTTCCAGCGCGCCCATGGCGGCGATTTCCGGCATGCAGAGTCCCGAGCAGTAGTTGCACAGCCTGATGTACCGACCGATCTCCTCGCCCACTTCATCCAGGGCCGCGCGCATGATCCGGAAATTTTCCTGTGTTGCATAGGTGCCGCCGAACCCTTCCGTGGTGGCGCCATATGGAACATAATCGATCAGGCTCTGTCCGGTGCTGCGTATCACAGCGATGATGTCCGCCCCCTGCCTTGCCGCGGCGCGCGCCTGGACCACATCTTCGTAGATGTTCCCAGTCGCCACGATCACGTACAGGTAAGGCTGCGGCCCCTCGCCGAGGCGACCCAGAAAGCGGTCGCGCGTTTCTCGGTTGCGCCTGATGCGCGCCAGGGCGACCTGCGTCTCTTTTTCTCCCCGCGCGAAAATCTCCCGGTCCGGTCGCAGCGGCGTCGCCCGCAGATCAAGTTCTCCGGCGGCTACCGCTTCCCCGATCGCCTGGATGCCAAGCCCCGTTTGCAGCATCGCGTTGATCACGTAGCGGGCGGCGCCGCGATGCAGTTGGCCGCGTTCATGAATATGGTCGACGACGACGTTTGGCAGCGGTACACCGTCGGCGTCCACACCGTCCAGCGAGAGCAACCGCAGCACGGTTCGCTCGATCGCCACAGTCGTCTTGTCCACGATAAATGCGGCGACATCGTCGGCAATCGCGGCTGCGAGCGTTCGCGCCTCGCCAATCTTCTCCTGATCCAGAAACAGTTTGCTGTTCATGACCGTTCACTCCCCCGATCGTCTCTGCCCGCTGGAATCGTATGCTGCGCCGCTTCTCAAACACGGCTGCGCCGAACTCGCCTCGGCGCAGCATACGATTCCAGCCAAGCGGGTTTTTCATCCACTGATGGCGGCCACAGCATCATGAAAGGCTGTCCGGAACATTGTGCCGGCGGTCCAGCAGACTTCTGGCGCGTTCAATGACATCCTCGCGCAGCCCCAGCCACTGCGCGACAGCCAGCCCGTCACGCGGGCTGGCGCCATCCTGCACGCGCACGATCGTGTAGTCCATCGCCTCACGCAACTGGTCGATCCCTTCTGAGGCTGACACGGGTCCAGCATCGGCGTTCAGAAATTCCCGTTTTAGCCCCTGCATCCGGAAATAGCCCACCCTCTGCGCTGGCAGTGCAACCGTAAAGTGGGTGGCGCAGACTGTCATTTGCTTTCCCGCGTCAAGGAGCGTCTCCAGCAGGGCGGTTACAAGCGCTGCGCCTTCTGCCGGATTGGTGTTGCGCCCGATCTCATCGAAACAGAGAAAGGCCCCCTCCAGACTGATCGCCTCCTGCAGAGCCACAATTTCCGCGCCAAACGACGACAGTCCTGACACAAGGGACTGCGCATCGCCGCCCACGTAACAGAGCGCGGTAAACAGCGGAGCGCTGACAGCAACCGCGGGAACAGGGTAACCGTACTGATGACACGCCAGAGCCAGCAGGAGCGTTTTCAGAGCGGCTGTTTTGCCCCCCATATTTGGTCCGGTCAGCACGGATACCGTACGGTCGATGGTCATTGTGCACGGCGTCCAGTCCTGCTTGCGTTCTGGCTGGTACACCTCTGTGAAAACCGCCGCCCCGTCAGGGTTCAAACGCGACCAGACCCAGCCTTCATCACAGGCCGCAGCCACGCGCGCGCATACGTCATCGAGTTGTCCAACGCCCTGTATGCAGGCTACCAGCGCATCCGCGTATGGAACCAGCAGGGCGCTGACCAGACGCAGGGTTGTTTCCTCGCCGATCGCAAGCTGCTCTGCAAGAACTTCCTCATTCGCTCGCAGTCGCTGCACTTCCTCCGGCCAGACCGGTTCCAGAACAATCTCAAACGACGTTCGTTGCAACAATCGCAAGCGCGGGTCTGCAGACAGCCGTTCAACAGCAGCCGCATCATCGACCGCAGCGATCAGCGTATGATCCCGTCGCACCGATACGTGATGGTCAGCGCTGACAGCGTGTGCAAACCTCTGCTCTGCGGATGCGCGGCGCGCGCGGACACTCTGCAGGGTCGCGTACAGTTCCCTGACCGTGTCGTCTGCTACAGCGTGGAGAGAAAAGCTGTCGGAATATACCCGATCAACTGTTTCTGCGACGGCGCGGTCAGTCGCCGGCAAGTTGTCTTCCCCGCCATTAATACGGGGGTCGCTCAAGCAGGCGTGGACACTGACCAACACTGCGGCGTTCCACCACGGTCTTTGCGCATGGACGCCTGCCAGCAGACGGTCAATGCGCAGCCCAATCGCCGCAAACCGCTTCAGGTTTGCGCATTGTTCCGTAGACAGCGGTTCCCGTTTTTGCAACAATTGCGTCGCCGTCCGTATATCCGGCAGTGAGACAAGCAATGCGCGCACAAGCTGTCCGAATGTGCGCTCACCGTCGCGCAGTTGCGAAAACACGCCGCGAAACAGTGTCAGATCGGCGCGATCGCGCAGCCAGTGCTGCTCCTGCCCGCGCAAATAGGGCGTGCGC
>JAKADD010000317.1 GCA_021820825.1 Bacillota bacterium | reverse complement strand
GGAATCGTAGAGTACGCGATCAGTGTCGCGACGGACATTAAAAACCCGACAAGAGAGCCGTGTGAATAATCGGGATACCTGACCACACCGCCAGCGGCGGGCAACATCGCGGACAATTCGGCGTACACCAGGGCGATGAAGATCAGCGCAACCGCCCCGATCACCCAACCAACGATCGCTCCAGGACCCGCATCGTTCGCCGCGTATTGCACGCCAAACAGCCACCCTGATCCGATGGCCGCGCCGATTCCAATCAACGTGAGGTCGAGCATGCTCAAACTCCGCCTGAGATGCCGGTTTTCTTTCTCCATGTCGTTCCTCCTTTTGGCGATTTTTACAGGCGCTCCGTAACCGTCTTTGCCTGTACAAAGTTAAGCAGATAATCCTTGCTGCCCGCCTTCGCGTCCGTGCCAGACATGTTGAAGCCGCCAAACGGCTGGACACCCACGAGCGCCCCCGTACACTTTCGGTTAAAGTACAGGTTGCCGCACATCATGTGTTCACGGGCATACTCCAGACGTTCCCGCAGAGCACTGAAAACCGCGCCGGTGAGCCCGTATTCCGTGTCGTTGAAGACGCGGATCCCTTCTTCATAGCTGGACACCTTACAGATACCGAGGACTGGTCCGAAGATCTCTTCCTGCATGATGCGGGACTGCGGAGACGCGTCGACAAAGATGGTCGGATGGATGAAATACCCCTCGCGATCATCGGCGTCGCCGCCCAGCGCCAGCTTGGCTTCATTCTTTCCGAGTTCAATGTAACCGGTGATCTTGGCGTACGCCTTCGCATCGATGACCGGTCCGAGATCCGGATCTTCGTTGGCCGGTCCGATCTTCAGGGCGCCGGTCAGTTGGACTACCTTCGCGACCACCTCGTCATATACTGCTTCGTGAATAATGGCGCGCGATCCGGCCGAGCACTTCTGGCCCTGAAATCCAAACGCGGAAGCCACGATTCCTGCGGCGGCGGCGTCGATATCGGCTGTTTCGTCGACGACGATGCCGTCCTTGCCGCCCATCTCTGCGACGACACGTTTGATCCAGCGTTGTTTCGCGATATTGCGGTGCGCCACCTCGTCAATGTGAATGCCTGTCGCCTTTGACCCGGTGAATGACACGAAACGCACATCATGGTGCGCCACCATATGATCGCCAATAATTTCTGGCGGTCCGGGAACAAAGTTGAGCACGCCTTCAGGAAGCTGCAATTCCCGCATGATCTCCACAAATTTGGCGGCCATCACTGAGGATAGCGGCGATGGCTTCAACAACACCGTATTGCCGGTGACGAGCGCCGAAGCGGTCATTCCAGTGAGGATGGCGAGCGGAAAATTCCAGGGTGGAATTACGACGCCGACGCCCAGCGGCTGGTACATCAGACGGTTGTCCTCACCGGGATACGGTTCCAGTTCCTTGCCCCCGCCAAGCTCGATCGCGGCCCGTGCGTAGAATTCGAGGAAATCGATCGCCTCGTTGACATCACCATCTGCCTCGGACCAGTTCTTCCCGGATTCCCAGATTTGCCAAGCCATCAGTTCCGCTTTGCGCCGGCGCATGATCGCGGCAGCCTTCACAAGAAACAGCGCGCGCTCCTGAAATGAAGTGAGTCGCCAATTTGCAAACGCCCTGTCAGCGGCGCTGACTGATTCATCTATGAGTGCCTTGTCAGCCTGGCAAACAAGCCCAACCACCTCGCTGTGACGGGATGGATTGAGCGACTCCAGTCTATCCGGAGTCGTCACTTCCCTACCTCCGATGTAGAGGGGATAGGTCTTGCCGAACTGCGTTTTTACGGACGTCAGTGCAGCTTCCAATTGCCTCCTGCGATCCGCTTGCGACCAGTCGAGGACCGGTTCATTACGATATGGCTGCAACGTCAACACCAATCATCTCCTCATCCGTTGTGAATGTATTCATGCTTTGGTTTAAGCAAGTCTTATGCCAATGAATATCAGCCGTTACTGAGCGGGGAGGTCCATCCTGTAGCGTTTCAGATAGTTGTAAAGAGTGCCTCGCGAAATACCCAACTGCTTTGCGGCTGCATGTTTGTTCCCATATGTTTTGTACAATGCGGCGCGAATTTCCTCAGCGTCAATGACTCGGCGGCCGCCGACACGCCACACGGGGGAATTGTTCTCAGGCGCTGGATTGGCGGGCAAGGAGTTGCTACCTTGTTTCACTTCCCAAATGTCGCGAATTTCTTCTGGCAAATGTCTTCTTGTAGCGTTTCCCTCTTCTGCAAGAATAACGAGCCGTTCCATCGCATTGCGCAATTGTCGAATATTTCCGGGCCATGAATAGCTCATAAGGGCAACGATCACAGCCGGATCAACGACGGGAATCGGTTTATTGTACTTTAAAGAAAACTCACGCAGAAAGCGCTGAATCAGTAAAGGAACATCCTCTAACCGCTCCCGTAAAGGCGGAATCCGGAGAGTCACGACATTCAGGCGATAAAACAGATCCTCGCGAAACAACCCCTCCTCCATCCTGAGCCGCAGGTTCTGGTTGGTTGCGGCCACAATCCGGACATCCACCCTGATTGGGTCGGAACCGCCGACGCGATAGAATGACCTGTCTTCGAGAAAACGCAACAGTTTGACTTGCATTTCCATTGTCAACTCTCCGATTTCGTCCAAAAATAATGTTCCGCCCTGGGCGAGTTCAATCTTGCCGGCTCTGTTCTTGCGGTCGGAACCAGTGAATGACCCGCCCTGATAGCCGAACAGTTCGCTTTCAAATAACGGTGCAGGTATGGCGCCGCAGTTGATTGTGATGAACGGTCCGCGCTGGCGCAAACTGCCATTGTGAACAGACTGCGCAAACAATTCCTTGCCCACACCCGATTCTCCTGTGATGAGGACGTTCGCATCGGTTTGCGCCACCCGTCTGGCGGTTTGTACGGTCGCAAGCAGCGTTCGGCTATTGCCCCAGAGAATGGACCATGGATCGCTTTGTTCCGGAACGGGCGAATCCGTCGCTGTGGTTCCTGCGCGACTGGTGGTCTGCATCAGTTCGTTGCCGAGTCGGACAATATACGTGACATCCTGCTCCGTTGAGATCGCGCCAATAACGCGTCCGGCGTCATCCCTGACAGGCAGGGTGTTGATAATGACATGCTTGCCTTTTTGCGGCTCATGATACGCCTGGCGGATCGGCGCGCCGTCTCGCAAGACGTGTTCGACCATCAGCGATTTCCAGGTAAAGTCAAGGATGCACTGGCCGACAATATGTTTCGCAGAAATGCCGTGCAATTTTTCAGCAGCCCTGTTCCAGTAGCGGACAATCGCCTCCCGATCGACGATGGTGACCGCTTCTTCGAGTGCATCGAGCAACACAGGCAACAGGGCTGAGGAAAGAATGTGGTCCTGATCAGACAGCATGTATGTCATCATCTCCATTTGTCATCGACACGCAATATTGTATACCATTTTAGACAATCATGTTGAAGTGTTCAAATTGGACACTTTTGTGCAGCCTTGTGATGCGCCAGCGCGGTGTCAGTCCAATCGCTGTTTCGGAATTCTCCCGAACTCCTTGCAATACCGGAATGCTGGCATGTATATTGCTTATAGCGATTTTGGACGACGCAATTCAAGCACTTTAACCAGGAGTGGACTTCCAGTGGAAATGTTGTTACGAAACATACTTCTCTTTCTGGCAAAGAGTCAGGCTGCAAACCG
>JAKADD010000316.1 GCA_021820825.1 Bacillota bacterium | reverse complement strand
TGTTTGGGCTCTCGATGTTGTGCGCCGCGGCTGCGGCAAACAGGAGCAGCAAACCTGAACAGGCGCTCGCCTTGTTGCCGGAACTTGAGGAGTTGGCCAAACGGACTCAGGGTTCCATGCGCGCGCTGTTACTGGAGTTGCGGCCTGCCGAGCTGAGTGATCGAACGCTTGCGAGCGCTCTTTTGCAACTGGCGGAGGAACTGACGGGCCGCACGGGATTGCCTATTCAGTTTGCGCTTCGCGATGCGCGAACCGAAGCGCAGAAAGAGCCGCTGGCGTCCGTCATTGAGGATACGCTGTTTCTGATTGCCCAGGAGGCGCTGATCAACGCTTTGCGGCATGCCCATGCCCAGCGCATTGATATTGCGCTCGACATTGATCGGGAACGGGTTGTCTTGCGCGTTGTCGACGATGGTGAAGGTTTTGCGGACAGGAACGCCAGCATGACGTCAGTGGGGCTTCGTTCGATGGTTGAAAGAGCGACGCTGCTCGGCGGGTCCTGTACCATCCGCAACGCGCCCACTAGAGGGGCGGAGGTCATCGCCATCATTCCGAGGGTTGGGGAGGAATCATAAGGAGGGATCATAAGATGGAGGCAGAGCGCCAAAATACCATTCGCGTTCTTGTTGTGGATGATCATCAGGTGGTGAGACGCGGGCTGCGCGCGTATCTGAGTCTGGAGTCGGACATTGAGGTGGTGGGAGAGGCGAGTGATGGAGCGAGTGCGGCCGTTGAATTTGCCAGAGTGAAGCCAGATGTAACGCTCCTTGATCTCCATATGGTTCCGGTGGACGGGGTGGAGGCGTTGCGGCGCATACGGCGTAACGACGAGCAGGCGCGCGTGATCATCCTGACCAGTTTTGTCGATGCGGCCCATGTCATGCCAGCCATCGAGTCGGGCGCCGCGGGCTATTTGCTGAAAACGTCTGCTCCAGATGAAATTGCGGCGGCCATTCGCGATGTGTTTGCCGGACGTTCGACGTACGATACGGAAGCCATGCAGGCAATGGCCAGGGGCGTGCACGAACGGTCGACCGCGTCCGCGCTCACCGATAGGGAACTGGACGTGCTGCAACTGCTGGCAAAGGGAAAGTCCAATCAGGAGATTGCTGATGAGCTGTTTATCGGTCTGAAGACAGTCAAAACTCACGTCAGCAACATTCTGGCGAAACTGGAAGTGGCGGATCGAACGCAGGCAGCCGTTTACGCACTCACGCATGGCTTGACAAGTCCGGTGTAAATTTGTAATTTGTGTGTCTGCGAACGCGAATGACATCCATGGTGACAGGGTGCGTCTCGGTTGTACATTCCACCTGAAAGAGTATAATGATATGGGTGAAAACGGTTTTAAAAACTGATATGGTTGGAGGGGACTATATGTCCGACACCCAGTTTGTTGAGGGTTTGGAGGATGTGGTTGCGCTATCTTCCGAGATCTGTTTTATCGACGGGGAGGAAGGACGCCTTGTATATCGCGGTTACGATATTCACGATCTGATCAAAGGCGGCAGCACGTTCGAAGAAGTCATCTATCTGTTATGGCACGGTGGACTCCCCACAAAGGAACAGCTCGCTGCGTTCGATAACGTCCTGCGCGCCGACCGAGCGCTCAGTCCTGCAGTGTTGTACGCGTTGCACGAACTCCCGAAAACGGGCAATGTGATGGAGATGTTACGCACGCTTGTCTCGATCGCGGGCTTGTATGATTCTGACGATGCGGACATTTCCTACGATGCGAGCGTACGCAAGGCCACGCGGCTTGTTGCGCAGCTCGCGACGATGGTCGCGGCAATCGAGCGGTACAGGAATGATCTGACGCCGCTGGAACCGAGAAGCGACCTCAACCATTCCGGAAATTTCCTTTATATGTTGATGGGGAAAGAACCGGATGATTACACGATGCGCGCGTTTGAGATCGCTCTCATTCTACACGCTGACCACGAGTTGAACGCCTCTACTTTCTCAGCCCGTGTGACTGCGGCGACGTTGTCTGACATCTACTCTGCGATCGTATCCGCCGTCGGAACGCTCAAAGGGCCGCTGCACGGAGGCGCCAACGAACAGGTTATGCTGATGCTCCAGGAGATTGGCGACAAGGCGAAGGCTGAGGAATGGATTCGCAAGGCGCTGGCCGACAAGCGCCGCATCATGGGTTTCGGTCATCGCGTCTACCATACGGAGGATCCACGCGCCACGCATCTGCGGCGCATGTCCAAAGAAATGGGAGAACGCGAGGGAAACACAACCTATTACGAAATATCCCAAATTGTGGAACGTGTGGTAAAAGAACAGAAACATCTTAACCCTAACGTCGATTTTTACTCCGGGTCAACCTATTTCATGATGGGAATTCCTGTTCACGTTTTCACTCCAGTGTTCGCGGTGAGTCGCATCTCGGGCTGGACCGCCCATGTTCTGGAGCAGTATCGCAACAATCGCCTCATCCGGCCCCGTGCGGAGTATGTGGGAATCAAGAAACGCGCCTACATTCCACTCGCAGATCGGTAAAGACCAGAAAGTAACAGTGTACTCTCCTTCGCAGCGGGCAAAATACCAACACGAAGGAGGTGGTAAGCGTGGCACAAGGACAAAAATCCAACACGCTTCTTGTTAAAAGCGCAAGTCGCGCAATGGACCAATTGAAGTATGAGGTGGCCGGGGAACTGGGCATTCAACCCCCGCAAGACGGCTACTGGGGTACGATGACAACACGCGATACGGGTTCGATTGGCGGCAACATCACCCGCAAACTCGTCGCGCTGGCTGAACAGCAACTGGCAGGCCGTCAGTAGGCAAAGGCGTCTGACAACTGCAAAGCAGCAACTGTTTAAAGCCCCCGCATTGCGGGGGCGTCTGTTGTAATGCGGCTGCTTTGCTGTAAACAACCTTGCAGAGGCGTCGTTCGTTTGGTCCGGCGCATCTGCAGGGTTGTGCTGACGGTATTGTCAGTGAATGGTTGTCTGTTCGGAGATGCCGCTGAGAGCTTCACCCGCTTCGTTTATATGAATGTCGACAACAGCCAGATCGCCCAATGAACAGATCCCGACCAGTTTTCCATTCTCGACCACGGGCAGACGACGAATCTGCTCACTGGACATCAACTGTGCGGCTTCGTGAGCGTCAGTATCCGGAGTGACCGTTACGGGATTCGTCGTCATGCATGATTCTACGGTTGAAGTGGCACAGTCTCTACCTTTTGCCACGCAATTTACAATAATATCCCGGTCTGTGATAATGCCGACGAGTCGGCCGTCATTGACCACGGGCACTGAACCGACATTTTGCGATTGCATCTGGCGAGCCGCTTCTATAACGGTTCCGTTTCTGGTGCATGTTGCGACGTTTGCCGTCATGAGATCGCGAATTTTCATCCCTTTACCCCCTCTTGTGGATATCGGGGATAGTGTGCACCAATTGCTCAGGATTTACGCGAGAGGCGACTCCACAAGACGGAACCGGCGCCATAAAACCCCCAGATTCCGGTTAAAACATGCAGGGCGTTTTCGAGCGGCAATGGGTGTGGAACCAGCGCCGTCGGAGCCCATGTTCCGGCTGCGCCCCATAACATCAGGAGCGACCCGAGCAGGAGATTGTACACTCGATGGGCGCGGGCGCCCCCCTGACGGGCGACAGTCAGGCCAGTAATGCCAATTGCCAGGTTGACGACCGTCATGCTTCCCGAAAGATTGATCATGTGCCAAAG
>JAKADD010000315.1 GCA_021820825.1 Bacillota bacterium | reverse complement strand
GCGGAAAGAGGGTTTATTTTTATCGGTCAGGGTGCGCGGGGGGCGATCGACGAAGTCGTTCAGGCGGCCGCGATGCTTGGTTGGCCAATTCTCAGTTCACCTCAGGCAAAAGGGTTGATTCCGGGTGCGGTAACCAGCTACAAAGGAATATACGGATTTGCGGGGGATGAACTGTGCACAGAATTTGTGCGTGATCATCCGGGTGGAGCAATCCTTGTGATCGGATCGTCTCTGGGCGAAACGGCGACCAACAACTACAATCCGAGTTTGACGGCGGATCGCTTCGTCGTGCAGATCGATATCGATTCCAGTGTGTTCAGGCGCGCGTATCCGTGCGACATTCCCGTTATTGGAGATGCGGCTGCCAGTTTGAATCGGTTGCTCCGAATTTGGCGGGAACTGGGGTTGCAGGCGGCAAGCGGGGCAGAGCAGGAGCAGCTTCCAGCGCGTGCCGCAAGGCGGTTGGGAGACCAGTTTAACACGGAGAATGTGCTTTTGCGACTGCAGCAGAATCTGCCGCCAGAGACTCGCTACACGATCGATATCGGAGAATTTATGGCGTATGTGATTCACAGTATGGACGTCTATGAGCGCGATTCATTTGATATCAATGTTCACTTTGGTCCAATGGGGATCGCGATTGCAGCCGCCATTGGGTGGAAGTTGGCCCTACCCGACCGACCGATTGTCAGCATCACGGGCGACGGCTGTTTTTTCATGCACGGAATGGAACTGTTGACGGCCCGCGAGCATCGGTTGCCGATTCTCTGGGTGGTATTCAACAATGCGCGGCTGGGCATGGTGCATCAGGGTCATCGTCTGCAGTACGGTCGCTCGCACGGCTGTTTTTCTCAGACGCCGGTGAACATTGCCGCTGTAGCCGCGGCCATGGGCATTCGCAGCGAGCGTATTGAACGCCTGGAGGAGATCCATCCGCAGTTGATGCGGGAGTTGCTCACAGCGGACGGACCGGCTGTGCTGGAGGTGGCGCTCGTTGACGATGGTGTACCGCCAATGGGAGACCGGGTGAAGTTTCTGTCCTCGTTTGGTCAGGAGTAACGGAGGAAAATGGAGTGTGGAAGACGAATAAGGTCAGAAAAGAACGAATCATGGCGAATTAAGCAACAAAGAGTAAACTGCTGACTTGAGGTGTTGGAATGGCGTTCCTGGACGAGTTGTGGGTGGCATTGCAACCGATCGTGAATCTCAATACCGGATCCGTGCTCGGACATGAGGCGCTGATTCGGGGGCCAAGCGGATCGGACTGGGAAACTCCGGACAAGATTTTCGCAATGGCTCAGCAGATTGGTCAAGTGACGGAACTGGAGGCGCGCTGCCGGCAATTGGGGTTGGATGCGCTCGACAACATGTTGCCTGCAGGGCAAACACTATTTCTCAATGTCGCTGTAGAGTTCGAACGGTTGCCGCTGAATCTCCAGCAATACGATTTGTCCCCCACACGCGTCGCACTGGAAATTTCCGAACGCGCTCCCATCGTACGAAACTCTCCGGCGCTGAAGATCATCAATCATTGGCGGGCTCAGGGACATCCGATCGTTCTGGATGACTACGGGTCTGGATATGCGTCGCTGGACATGGCCATCACCGTACACCCGGATATTTTGAAATTGGATCGCAAAATGATCGCGGAAGTGGACCGCGATCCCTTCCGGTATGATGTGCTCCATGGCACGGTTGCTCTCTGGCACGATAAAAACGTGCGTCTGCTTGCGGAAGGGATTGAGACCGCAGAAGAGTTGGCTGCGCTGCAGTCGCTCGGCGTTGACTACGGCCAGGGATATTTCCTGGGAAGGCCACAGGCGGTTCCGCATGTCGGCCTGATTCAGCAGGTAACAAGCCTGCGCGAGCAAAGAGTGGACGACCGCAGGGACAGTCCGTATCGGGCTTTGCTCAATTGGTCGCCCCACGATCAAGAAGAATGGGTGACTTATCGGGAAGGACTGGCGCTTTTGCGTCCGACGTTTTTCGCCATCGTCAATCCTTTCCTTGACAATGCCCTTATTCTTCCGGCGGGACGGTGGCGCAAAACGCCCGTTGATCGTCTCAAAACGCTCCTCCATTTCTATGGGGCGAATCTGATCCATGATCCGCGCGATCCGATGGTCCGCGAACGCGCGCGGCAGTTGGGGCGGGAGCATCGACAGGCAGGCGTTTCTCCCGCTTGGTACGTGATGCTGTATAACTGCTATTTTCAGGCGTATCACCGTGTGCAGGACGAAAACGACGCAGCTCTGCCGCGATTAAGTCTGTTCCGCAAGCGCTGGCTCCTGGATCTCGCCGACACTTTGGATGCATATGACGATACTTTAAAACCTTAGATGAAAAACAGTCTTGGCGTGGATTGCTGGTGCGGCAGTAATCATTTGGTCCGCTCTGATCTCGGTCAACGATTCGATTTTGCTGCGCGCCGCGTACTCCTTGTTCCATGGAAATGTGTGGATATTGAAACGGTGGAGGTGTCAGCGTGGGCGACCCACCAAAACATATGTAACCTCGTCTGGGGTTCGATCGTCTGACGGATGAGGGGGAATGTTTTCGTGAATCGTGTCCATACCAACACCAGGGCCGCAGGCGCTCGGTTGGTTGCACTAGCCGCTGTCGCCACTGTCGCGATGCCTTGTGGATTTGTCCGCGCCGACAGTTTGTCGGGGCCGCCGTCCAGTCAACCGATCGCCAAGGCTGCCATGACCCTGTCAAAGACGGCGCATCCGCGCAGCGATCTTGCGGTTGTCGAGAACTTCCTGTACACGCTCCAGGATCTGGGCGCCATGGTTTATCCGCGCGAGGTACTCGGGTCTGCCTACAGCCAGCTGTCGGCGTCCATGCGCAGGCAGATCTCGCTGACCGCATGGATAAAGCGTTTTGCGCAAATCTTTCACATCAATACGTTGCAGATTATTGCTCTCTCGGACCACCGATTTTTCGTCGAATTGGAAGACTGGTATCTGCAGCGAGTCGGCGGCGAGGGCGGCTACGATGCGCAGACCATCGGCTACAGCGACGGCGTGGTCTCGGTGCAACACGGCAAGATCAGCGGATTTGATCCGCGGCCGGAAAACACGTTTGCGATGTTGAACCGCGTCCAGGCCTGGCCCTACAGTCTTCAGGCGTACGATCAGACGATGGTCACCCGCCAGGCGACTGCTCCGCTGCAGCAGAATCCGCTGATCGACGGCATTCAGACGATCGCGCCATACACGTACCAACTCACGACCACAGTCGGGGCACGCTCCTACCAAACGATCATGTTTGAACAGGCGGACCGTTCGTACACCATGCTCAGCATTCGTCCTGTCGACTTTTCGCCGCAGTCGTTTGCAACCTGGAGTTCCGCCGCGCTCGCCGCGTTCAACGTCAAGCACCAGCTGGCGCTTCCGTTTGCCGGCACTGGCGTAGTGCGCAGCTATCCGCCTGTCGGCCGTATTCCGGCCGCCGTCAGATCCGGATACCGTCTGTCTGGCGGCATAACGTTTCGGTCGGCCGACTGGCATCCGATCGATAACTGGAGCGGCCAACTCTCCGGCAAATCATTTCTGCTCCAGTTGTATCGCTATAACCACGGCCGGCGATTTCTGCTCGGCGAGGCGTACGGCGGCCGAACCGTCCTGGCGCTGCCGCTGGCGCACCGCACCTGGCTCACGAATTTCACGGGACGTTTTGCCGTCTTTGCCGTCGGTCCGCCGTCCAAACG
>JAKADD010000314.1 GCA_021820825.1 Bacillota bacterium | reverse complement strand
CGCGCAGCAGTTTCACGAACAGATTGGAATTACGGGAGCGATCTTAACCAAACTTGACGGAGATACACGGGGCGGCGCCGCGCTCACCGTGCGGCACATTACCGGCTGTCCGGTCAAGTTTGTGGGAACAGGCGAGAAGCCGGACGCGCTTGAACCGTTTTACCCGGACCGTATGGCGTCGCGGATTCTGGGGATGGGCGACGTTTTGACCCTGATCGAGAAGGCCCAGGCAACCATCAACGAAGACGATGCGCGCGAACTGGAGGCGAAGCTTCGGCGCAACGAATTTACACTGGAGGATTTCTTGACGCAACTGCAGCAGATGCGTAAACTGGGACCGCTGGATCAGCTTCTCGGCATGATTCCGGGAATGGGGAAACTGAACAAAAGCATGCAGGGCAATCCCGTCGATGAAAGTCAGTTCAGAAAAACCGAAGCGATTATTCTTTCCATGTCTGTAAAAGAGCGCAAGAATCCGGATTTGGTGACGAAGAGTTCCAGCCGCCGGGTGCGTATTGCCAAAGGCAGCGGCACCGAAGTGAGAGATGTGAATCAGTTGCTCCGGCGCTTTGATGAGATGCGTAAACTGATGAAACAGTTTTCCGGCATGGGCAAACACTCGGCTGGCGCCCTTGGTAAGTTGGCAGGTCAGGTGAAGGGCAGAAACTCTTTTGGACATCCTGGAAACGGCAGGGGGAAGCGCAGGCGCTAGTTTTTGCGCCCAGCATCAGTTGACTTTGTAAGGAGGTGAGACAAGTGGCAGTAAAAATTCGTCTGAAGCGTATTGGCGCAAAGAAATCTCCGTTTTATCGGGTTGTGGTGTCGGATTCCAGATCACCGCGGGATGGCCGTTTCGTAGAAGAGATTGGCACGTACAATCCTTTGACGGAACCAGCTCAGATCGCGATCAAAGAGGACCGGGCCATCTACTGGTTGCAGACAGGCGCGCAACCGTCTGACTCGGCCAGATATCTGCTGAGCCAGGTTGGAATCATGAAGAAAATTCACGAACTGCGGCAGGGAAAGTAGCTTGCAACGGGTATGAAACCTGTAGCTTGCTGACTGGAGGCGATCTCTGTGAGAGAACTGGTGGAACTCATAACGCGCGGACTCGTCGATGAGCCTGACCAGGTGCGCGTGAACGAGGTCCAGGGCGATAAGGGGTTTGTGTACCAGATCTCCGTCGCTCCTTCAGATGTGGGTAAGGTGATCGGCAAGGGCGGCCGGATCGTCAAGTCGATGCGCACGGTGGTTTCGGCGGCTTCCCTGCAGGATAATCGCCGGGTAAATATTGAGATATTGTAAGCGCGGGGCGGGCGGCGACGTCGTAGCCCCGATTTCCTTACATATTTGTGTGAGTCGGGAAGTGCATATTGTCTGAGGGAGTGTTTCATTTGTTGACCATTCGCCAACCGGTTACCGTCAAAATGATTCTGACGGAGGAGACAAAACAGAATTGGCTTGCGGAATTGCGCAGACTTATCAACGGCACCATTGCAGAGCTTGAGGAACTCGAATTCCGTTCCAAGCAACTGCTCAGAGAGGCCGAGAAGCAGGGCGACGCGGCTGTCAAGGCGACGGAAGAGCAGATTGAGGTGGAGCGGATGCAGCGTGTGCAGCGTCGTGAGCAACTCATCGCGCAGCTATCGCAGATTCAGCAAATGGATCTTAACGCCGAGGTGCCGAATGGCACTGTGGAGACCACTGTCGATGTCCAGATTGGCGACTCATGGGACGCCGTGCTGCTCGGCGGAGAAATCGTGGTCAAAGATGGCGTTGTGGTTGAAATCCGTCGTAATGGGCAATCAGTTTAATTGCGATCAGTTTCTAAAAGTGAAGCTCATGCCTGTGTCTGTGCTGCTGGGCATGTCACTCAGACAAGGTGGTTGACCGCTTGAAGACAGAGCCCACGTTCACGGTTGGCGTCGTTATCGGTACGCATGGACTCCAGGGTGATGTGCGCGTATTTCCCCGTACTGACTTTCCGGAACTGCGATTTGCGGCTGGATCCCAGCTGTTGCTTGTGCGTCCTGATCAGACTGTCACGCAATTGGTGGTGCAGTTCGCGCGTAAACAGAACCGCATCTATGTCGTATCGTTTGTCGGCTATTCATCGATCAACGATGTACAGGCATTGCGCGGTTGTGAACTGAAGGTCACGCAATCGCAGTTGCCCGCATTGCCTCTTGGCGAGTACTATATCCACGAATTGATTGGCTGCGCCGTCTATACTGACGATGGAGACAGGCTGGGCATTCTGGTTGATGTGCTGACGCCTGGCGCGAATGACGTATATGTGGTCAAAACCGAGAGTGGCAAAGAGGTTCTTTTGCCCGCAATTCCGGACTGTATTTTAGATGTTGACATTGGGGCCGGACGGATTGACGCGCACCTGATGCCCGGTCTGCTGGACTGACCAACCCGTATTGCAAGGTAGGTTGAAATGAGCGTGTGAATCGATGAAAATACACGTATTGACGCTTTTTCCCGAGATGATGGCGGGCGCGCTGTCTGCCAGTATCCTGGGTCGTGCTCAACAGCAGGGCCATGTGGACATCCAATTGACCAATTTCCGGGACTTTGCCACGGACCGACATCACACGGTCGATGATTATCCGTTTGGCGGCGGCGCTGGAATGGTATTGAAACCGGAGCCTCTGTTTCGGGCGGTGGAATCGATTGCCGAAACGGAACCGCAACCCCCCAGAGTGATCCTCATGTCTCCGCAGGGCAGGCCGTTCACGCAGGCGATTGCTCAAGAATTAACGCAGTACACTCATATGATCCTTGTCTGCGGTCATTATGAGGGCTTCGACGAACGGGTCAGGCTTCATCTGGCGGACGATGAGATTTCGATTGGAGACTATGTTCTCACCGCCGGGGAACTCGCGGCGCTTGTTGTCATCGACGCCGTGGTCCGTCTCCTGCCGGGAGTGCTCGGCAATGGCGAGAGTACGCTCACGGATTCCTTTTCCGATTTGTTGCTGGAGTCTCCTCAATATACGCGTCCCCGTGATTTTCGGGGACTGACTGTACCTGATATACTCCTTTCCGGGCATCATCAGGAGATGGCGATCTGGCGACGCAGACAGTCAATCATTCGGACGATGCAGAGACGTCCAGACCTTCTGGAGAAGGCTGCTTTAACCGCGGAAGAACGCGCCTGGCTAGACAACTCCGATATTATGTAACGCTCGTGCGATGGATGTGCGTCCGTGCGCTGCTCAGGCGCACGCAGCTAAACGGAAGCGGCTAAACAGCAGCGTAGATCACCGGCAGCGACAGGTCGATCTGATCATCCAGGCTGCAGCCTGGTCAGGAGATGGTCAGTGCAGCGCTATGTTAGTGAGCCCGTCAGACGGCGCACTACACTGTATCCCTTTAGCTGCGCTCGCCGATGGGCTCACCGTACAGTATGCTTGGCGGCGGTTGATCGTGAGTAAGATAGGTTGAATTATTCCCATTTGCAGCGACTTCAATAGCAGGCCAATTCGTATTTGCAGGGAACGCATATGTGCTGGGAGACACATAAAACAGTTGGCAAAAAAGCTTCTTTCTGATTGACACCGCTTGGTCGACTATGGTATATTATCTTTTGTCGCCGCGAACGAGAGGCGGCGTAAGGCCGGACGGAGCGCCTGAAAGCAGGGCGTGCGGACGGAAGTGGATCCTTGAAAACTAAACACGTATCGAAGATGGAGAAGCAAGAGAAACACAATG
>JAKADD010000313.1 GCA_021820825.1 Bacillota bacterium | reverse complement strand
GTTAAAGTGCTGGACAATCGTATCGACTGCCGCAGGCGCCATGGCAGCGCCCATTTCCCAGGGACTCTGGACGCCCAGATCGACCACTTTGCCAATCGTTGCGGAAGTCACGCGCACTCCTGCCATTCCGGCTCCGATCACCGCCGCTCCGGCGCCGGTGACTGTACAGTGCGCGGTCGGCGGTTTTTGCCCGCCGTATTCGGTTGGAAAGCGAAACATTCGTTCCGCAGAACTGTTGTGACTGCTCGTCGCCGCAAGTGCATAACGCGCTGCTTTGGCTTCCACCAGTGCGGCCGCCAGAGCGACTGCCTGCATACTTGTCGCGCAGGCGCTGAATATGCCAAGCAGCGGTCGTCCTGCCGTCCGGGCGGCAAAATTGGCGCTCGTCATTTGAGCAAGCAGATCGCCGGCGATTGACACATCGATCGCTTCCATGGAAAGTCCCGCTTTGAAGACCGCCTTCTCCTGCGCCAGTTCCAGCAACTTGCGCTCTGCCTTTTCCCAGGATGTCTGTCCTGCATAAGGGTCCTGATGGACCAGATCAAAGCGGTCGCCAAGGGGTCCCTGACCTTCCTTGCTGCCCACAACAGTACCCGTGCCCAGTATTCGCGGACCGGAAACAAAGGACCATGTTTGCTTTCCCGTCAGCACGACAGAGGCCCCCCTTCATGATGCAATAGTCAAGACCTGGTCGTGCGTCAGGCATGGGTCAGCAGGTAACGGACAAGCCCGACGGCAAACGCCGCCACGACGCCAAACACAATGACAGGTCCCGCCACCTTAAACATGTTGCCGCCAACGCCGACCACGTACCCTTCCGTTTTGTGTTCCAGCGCGGCTGACGCGATAGAATTGGCGAATCCCGTGACAGGAACAGAGGATCCCGCGCCTGCCCATTGGCCAAATTTATCGTACACACCCAATCCAGTGAGAAGCGCCGACAGCATGATCAGGACGGCGACGGTGGGATTGCCAGCCATTTTCTCGCTGATGTGATAATAATGCACAAACAACTCCTGAATCCCCTGGCCCACAAGACAAATCGCGCCTCCCGTGAAAAATGCGCGCACCGCGTTTTTGAACCAGGGCCGTGCTGGCTGTCGACCCTTCAAAAACGCCTGGTACCTTTTTTGATCAGCGCCCGTCTTAATGCTCACGATTTCATCTCCTCATCCGCGCATCTGCTGCACCCATATGGTTTCCACAAATCACACGGATTCATCCATCAGCAGTGTCTCGCGAATCTGCTGCAGGATGCGTTTTTCCAGGCGCGACACCTGGACCTGCGATATATGCAGCATGTCCGCCACCTCAGATTGTGTCTTGTCTTTGAAGAACCGCATATAAACAATCAGCCGTTCCCGTTCCGGAAGACGTGACAATGCGTCGTGCAAAGCGAGCTTGTCAAACCACTTGTCCTGTTCGGCGTCCGCGATCTGATCCATCAGGTAAATGGGATCGCCGTCATTTTCAAACACGGTCTCGTGGATTGACGCAGGCACACGCATGGCTTCCTGCGCAAGCACCACTTCTGCAGGCGCTATGCCAAGCGCCTCCGCCACCTCGTTAATCTGCGGTTGACGACCAAGTTCCTTGGCCAAATCATCGCGTTTACGCCTGATGTGACGCGCCATTTCCTTAAGCGAACGACTCACTTTGACCGTACTGTCATCCCGCAAAAAACGCTGAATTTCTCCGATGATCATGGGAACGGCATACGTAGAGAACTTCACTTCATAATGCAGATCAAACTTGTCGATCGCTTTCATCAGGCCGATGCACCCAATCTGAAACAGATCGTCGGCTTCATACCCGCGACCCAGAAAACGCTGCACCACTGCCCAGACCAACCGCTGGTTGCTTATGACAAGCTCATCGCGCGCCGCCTCGTCGCCGTCCTGGGAGGAACGGATCAGGGCGCGCACGCGTTCGTCTGTCAATTTCGGGTATTCTCTTGCCGCTCCATGCTCCATATCCTACACCTCATAGCGAGTTGCGCTTAACGGAGAGCGAATGTGTTTGACAAAACGCAATCGCGTGCCGCGCTTGACCGCACTGTCAACTTCGATCTCATCGACAAATGATTCCATGATGGTAAATCCCATGCCGGAGCGTTCCAGATCTGGCCGTGACGTGTAGAGAGGCTGTCTGACCACATCAACATCCTCAATGCCCACTCCGTGATCTTCAATAATAAGTTCCATTTTATCTCCTACAATCTTGCATTGCAAATAGATAATACCATGTTCTTCTTGATAACCGTGAATAATGGCGTTCGTCACCGCCTCAGAGACGATCGTCTTGATTTCGGTCAATTCTTCCATGGTTGGATTCAGCGGCAAAACAAACGCTGCAACCGCCACCCTGGCAAACGCTTCGTTTTCAGACAACGCCGTAAAACTGATGGACATCTCATTGATCGCATTCATTTGGCAACCTCCTTTAACGCGACAACTGCGGTTTTGCAGTTCGGATACATACGCATGATTTTGTGCAACCCAGACATTTCGAGAAGGCGGTCGATTGCTTTGGACACACCCGCAATGACCATTTCGCCGCCAGTGTCCTGGACTTTTTTATAGCGGCCCAGAATGACCCCAAGACCGGAACTGTCCATAAATGTTACTTCGCTCAGATCAAGGATTAAACGGACGCTGCGTCTGCCCGTCAGTTCCTGATCGAGTGCAGTGCGCACGGCTTGCGCAGCATGGTGGTCCAGTTCTCCTGCGAGCGACGCCACGATAATGGAACCATGATGACGCCTTTCCACTTGCACTCTCATTGCCGTCATACTCCTCCCTATAGGCGCGACCGGGCACGGCGATCTTGCTGCCTGGCATATGCTTCGCCTTGCTGTGCGCGACTTCCTGCCGGGCGACAAAACTAGTGGTTTTTCCCGCATATTCGACACCATTGAAAAGTGCCCTCCTTTACGATTCAATATGCTATAGTGATACATAATGAAAGGGGAATGAATATGAGCGACGGAAAGCCACTGACGTTAGGCGCAAAAATTAAATCATTACGCATTGCCAAAGGCCTGACGCAAGGTGAAATCACAAAGGGAGAAATCACTGCCGGCCTGATCAGTCAAATCGAGTCGGACCGTGTGGCGCCATCGCGTCGCGTCATCATTTTATTGGCCGATCAACTCGGGGTAAGCCCGCAGGAACTGATGAGCGAGGTCGAAAGCCGCAGCCTCCAGATTCAAAAGTTAAAAGAGGCGCGGGAACTGCTGCAAAAAGGTTGCGGAGAACCCGCGATCACAATGCTTGAGGAGTTGCGAAACTCCGCAGTCGCGTACGTATCCGAAATGGAAATCAATCTGGAACTGGCCCGCGCCAATGAATTGCTGGGTCGCTTTGATGAAGCTGCGCATCTCTATTCACTCGTTGAAACCCATGCTTTTATCACGAATGACTGTCAATTGGGCGCCAATTGCATGAGTCGGCAGGGTGAACTGTACGTGATGCAGGGACGCATTTCGCTGGCTCTGTACTGTTTCAAACGCGCGCTCAGTTTCGTCTTGGATCTCAGTACTCCTCCAGTAACCGCACTCTATGTCATCAGGAAAAATATCACCATCTGCATGTATCGATTGGGCAATATTCCGGCTGCGTTGACCTATGCCACCGCAGCATACAAAGAACTGAAAAACACTCCGCACAAAGCGGAACTCGCCGAGATGTGCCACATCATGGCTGTTTTGTATGTGGGAACAGGGAACAGGGAACAGGCTTTG
>JAKADD010000312.1 GCA_021820825.1 Bacillota bacterium | reverse complement strand
CTGCTCGAAATGATCGACACCGTAAAGACCTTGCGCTTAAAGAGCCGCAAATCGAGCATGGGATTCTTGGCCGTCAGCTCGATGGCGACGAACATCGCCAGCAGGACGCCCGCTGCAACGAACAGCGAGATGATGGTGAGTGAATGCCAGCCGTCCGAAGGCCCTTCCGACAGTGCGTACAGCAGGCTGAAAAACCCCAGGATCGATGTCAGCAGGCCGGGCAGATCCAAACTCTCCGTCGGTCTCCCTTTGAACCCGGGAATGGCCGCAGCCACCATGAAAAAACTCATGATCCCTATCGGCACATTGATATAGAAGATCAGTCGGAAATTGACGTACTCAACCAGATACCCGCTCAGTGTTGGCCCAAGTGCCGGAGCAAACATCAGTGCGATTCCCCAGATGCCCATAACCGTACCCCGCCGTTCGGGCTTTGACAGAGAGAACAGGATGGTCATGCTGACTGGCATGAGCATGGCTCCGCCGACCGCCTGGATGATCCGGAACATGATGAGCGCATCCGTACTCCAGGCAAGCCCGCACAGGGCGGAACCTGCTGTAAAGATCGTCAGCGCAATCAGATAGATGCGTTTTTGTCCAAAGCGATCCCCCAGATATCCGCTGACAGGGGTCAGCATTCCCGTTACGAGCAGATAGGCCGTGATCACCCACTGAATCTGATTCTGCGTCGCATTGAAGACCGACATCATCTTGGGGATCGCCACGTTCACAACCGTGGTGTCCAGAATAGCCATAAATACGCCCAAAACAACAGCGAACAGCGCCGGAAAACTGATGCCAAAGCGCTCTTTAAACGACATCGGAAAACCTCCCTTCAGGCAGTGAAGCGTTTCGCGGCTCAGGCATTGCTGCTGTTGATGTGAATCACCACCGAAGCGCTCATTCCGGGCACCAGCGCTTTGCCCGCATAACCGCCGCTCAGACTGATGACCACGGGGATGCGCTGTACAACGTCTGTATAACTTCCCTGCGCGGCGGTTGCGTTCGGGATAATCGAGAATACAGAATTTGTCGTCTTGCCGATCGATTGCACGGCGCCTTTAAAATCAGTGTTTGGGATGCCGTCTATGTAGACGTCGACGGTTTGTCCAACACTCACATGGCGGATCTCTGTCTCCGGCACATTGGCCGTTACATTCAGGTTGCCCAGATCCACAACTTGCGCCAGCACCTGACCAGGTTGCACGAATTCTCCCGGAGACGCGGTGTTTTGAATAATGGTGCCGCTGATTGGCGATGTCACAGACTCAAAGTTCGTTAATTTTTGCGCGGCGCTTTGATTGTGCGAAACAAGCGCGCCCAATCCTGGGTTCATGGCCAATACCGACTTGCTCGACTCGGAACCGAGCAGATCCCCCTGATTGACTGTGCTGTTCACCGCTGCATACCAGTGATTGAGTTTCCCAGCATACGGTACGGTGATCGGGATGATTTGACCCGTAACCTGCGCATCGCTTGTCGTCACGTAGTTGGTCGCGCCGGTATAGTAGAAATAACCGCCAATGATCAGGGCAAACAAAACAATGATGACGATGATGTTGATCAATATTACCCGAACCACACTCGTTCCCGCCATATGTCCTCACTCCACTCCTCTAAGACTCGCACCACAGATTGAGGCAATCCGCCTAATTGCGGTAGATGGATACTGCAGCCGACATGCCCGGCAACAAAGCTTTGCCCTCCGAACCGGCAATTGAAATATACACCGGAACACGTTGTGTCTGTTTGTTAAACGTGCCTGACAGACTGGTGTCTGGAAGCCCGCTTGTGATGACGGCCGAAGCGCTTCCGATCTGCGTGACCGTTCCCGAAAATGTGGTGTTTGGGTACGCGTTGACCGTGATGTTAACGGTCTTTCCCACCGCCACGTCGTTGATTTTCGTTTCTTGTACATTCGCCACAATCTGCAGGTTGTTCAGGTTTACCATATAACCAAGCGGCTCTCCGGGAACGACCGTTTCGCGTTCCACCGCGATATTTTGTACAATCGTGCCAGAGATTGGCGCCGCCAGATTCGTGGTTCCCGTAAGCCCGTCAACCTTTCCCAGCAGCGTGTTCTGGTTTACAGTCTCCCCGACGGTCGCGCGCCAGTCAGTCAGCGTGCCGTCCCCCGGCGACGTCAGCGGAACAATCGTGCCCTGTACACTGGCGTCGGTTGTAGACACATAGGTCTGTTGCAGATAGAAATACCAACCTCCTCCGACCACAATGATCAGAAAGGCGATGACTCCGATGATGGACAAACTGATGACTCGTGCTTTAGCCATACTTGACGCCTCCTCCGTGATTCTGCTAAGCCGTGGCGGAATCTGTACCGTACGCTGATACGATCGTTTCCACCAGCGTCGCCACGACTCTTTCGTCGGTCAGGTGCTGTGTAATCTCGATGGGCGCCCGCCTGCGCATGTGCGGCGTGGCGTGCAGTGTCGTCATGACGATATGGGCCACCACTTCCGCGTCTCCCTTGCGCATGCGACCCTGTTCCTGCAAAACGACAAAATACCGCAACAGTCGCTTCCTGATCTGCCAAAAGAATTTTACCAGTTCTTCCGACACCTCTGGATGAGAGAAAGATTCGGCAAATCCCAGCATCAAAATATCGCCGTATCGAGTAACCTGCAAAAGATACTCGGACACGAAAGCGGTAAATCCAGAACGGAAGCTCATCGCCAGGTACCTGTCAACATCCTCCGGAGTCTCCATCATCTTTACCGCATGCCGGACCGCGGTGCGCAGCAGATCGAGCTTGCTGCCAAAGTGGCGAAACAGAGTGACTTCATTGACGCCTGCACGTTCTGCGATCGCACGGGTGCTTGCCCCTTTGTACCCGTTTTGTGTGAATTCCTTCAGCGCCGCTTCGATGATCCGCGCATGCGTATCCGAGTCGCCAGACTGGATTGATTCATTCATCTGCACACTCCCCCGAACAGACATGCAAGCAAGTCTTCACTTGCGCAAGTATGTACTTGCATTATACAAAACAGCGTCAGTCCATTGCAAGCGGTATATTTCGACAAAAAAAAGAACAGTGCCTGAGTTGTTCTGGCACTGCTCTTGCTCTGAATCTCGCTTGGACGCACGCGTCTGCGATGGTGTGTTCGGCGTGTGTTATTCTGCCCGAAACCCCGCCCTGACGCTGATGGCGTCAGACTCTTACCGCAGCCTGGTGATGCAATGCCATGCGTTCCACCAGAAGATTTGCGAGTTCGTCATACACCTTAGCCAGTTCCGAACCCTCGGGATAGATGCCATTTTCGCTCTCTGCGGGAGCGAGCGGAATCTGCGCCAGCAGATCGGCGTCCAGAGCTTCCGCCACCTGCTGTCCGCCCCCGGTTCCAAACAGATAGGCTCTCTCGCCACAGCTTCCACATGCATAGTAGGCCATATTTTCCACAACACCGAGTATCTCGTGGTTCACTTGCCGCGCCATCAGACCAGCCCGCACCGCCACATCAGCTGCGTTCGGGTGCGGTGTGGTGATAATCAGTTCGCGGCTCTTTGGCAGCATACCATGAATGTCAAGGGCTATATCGCCCGTGCCAGGCGGAAGATCCAGCAACATGACATCGAGGTCGCCCCAATGCACTTCCTGAAAGAAATTGCGCAACATCTTCCCGAGCATGGGTCCGCGCCAAATCACCGGTCTGTTGGCGGGTACAAAAAATTGCATGCTGACAACTTTAACGCCATGCGTCTGAACGGGCATGATCAAATTTGA
>JAKADD010000311.1 GCA_021820825.1 Bacillota bacterium | reverse complement strand
CACCGGGTTTGAGCACCCGGTAAACCTCCCGGCATGCCTTCAGGCGTTCCGCGGTATGTCCAGCATGCGCGCAGCCGACGCCAGGCTGAGCGCGTGGCCTTCCAGCGGCCCTTGCGGATTCTGCAGCCCCTGTTCATAGCTTGCCGCCCAGCCGTCAAACAGCGCCCGGGTATCTTCCATCTCTCTGGGCACGGCAAAGTCCCCCTCGCATTGCTGATCTACGAAGCATGTTATCATACATGCGCCGGAACAGCGGACACAGACGACAGACGCAAACGGTCCAGACGGACGTCAGCGCGCCCCTGGACCGTTTGTTACGATTTGTGCCCTGCTTGTTCTTCCTGCGTTCATTCCACCATTTCAGCGAACGAAGTCATGCGATGTCCACACCAAGCACCTTCGGGCCGCACAGAGATCGCCAAGTCACGTCAAGCACATTCAGACATGCCAATCCGTTCCTGGCCCTCCTTGGCTTGCATCAGACAGACGCGATCGCTGTTCCCTCATAATCCGCTTCCGCCGTGCCGTCATTCCCTTTCGTCACACCCGCTGCATTCAGGATCACCGTGACAACAGCCGCCACCGCAAAGTTTGCGATGAGCGCCCACACAGCCGCGTAACCAGGAATCACCAGGCCGCCCAGATGCAACGGATAGACCGATGTCTTGAACGCTTCCGCCCAAGCCATCCCGGTGCCCACTAGCATGCCTGCAAACCAGCCGAGCAGCAATCCCCAGCGATGAAACCAGCGCGTATAGAGACCGACCACAACAGCCGGCAGTGTCTGAAGAATCCAGATGCCTCCGAGTGTCTGCAGGTAGATCGCCATCGTTGCCGGCAACCCCAGGACAAACACGAGTGCGCCCAATTTGACCACAAGGCTTGTGATCTTCGCCACGCGCGCCTGCTCTTTATCCGTGCACTCCGGACGAATGTATTCGCGGTAGATGTTGCGCGTAAACAAGTTGGAGGCAGCAATCGACATAATGGCCGCCGGTACAAGGGCGCCGATCGCAATGGCGGCAAAAGCAACGCCAACAAACCAGGACGGAAACTCTTTCAGAAAGAGCATTGGCACAGCGTCCGTCGCCGATTTTGGATGCAAACCGGCCGCAATTGCCATATACCCAAGCAAAGCCAAGAATCCCAGCATGATCGAATAGACGGGCAACAAAGCCGCGTTACGTTTGATCACATTGCGTCCGCTCGAACTGAGCACCCCCGTAATCGAATGCGGGTACAGCAACAGTGCGAGCGCCGAACCAAGCGCAAGCGTCGCATACGCTGTATAACCCTTGGGTCCGATAATCAGCGTTCCAGGCGGGGTGTGTGTCGGCAACGCCGCAGCCGCCACCTGAAAGATGTGGGCAAATCCGCCGAGCCGGGCCGGGATCACGATCACTGCCACGATCACCGTGATATAAATGAGCGAATCTTTGACCACCGCGATGAGCGCCGGCGCGCGCAGGCCGCTCTTGTAATCGTACGCAGCCAGAATGATAAAGGCGATGATCAGAGGCAGATTGCCCTGCAGGCCCATGGACCCCAGCACTGCCTGCATGCCGATCAACTGCAGCGCGATATAGGGCAATGTCGCGAGTACGCCCGTAATGGCCACCGCCAGCGCCAGACCTCCTGATTCGTACCGCCCCTTGACAAAATCGGCGGCTGTAATGTAACCGTGTTTTTTCGCCACAGACCACAGGCGAGGCATCACCAAAAACAGGATGGGAAAAATCATCAGCGTATAGGGCAGCGCGAAAAACCCCAACGCCCCAGAGGCAAACACCAGCGCCGGAACCGCGATAAACGTATACGCCGTGTACAGATCGCCGCCAAGCAAAAACCACGTGATCACTGTTCCAAAGCGACGGCCTCCGAGTCCCCATTCACTCAGCATTCCCATGTCACCCTGTCGCCACTTGGACGCAATAAAACCCACAACAGTAACAAATAAGAATAAGACAGTAAACACAATCAAAGCAGTCCAATGAACCACAATCAGCCCTCCCCAAGTTCCCCTAACAGCCACGATGCCGAACGCCAACAGGAAAGCGATTTCATCGCCGCCAAAAACTTACTTTAATATCCAGTAGACGATGGCGGTCAGCACCCCTGAGATCACAATCCAGATGAATTGATAGAAATAAAAAAACGGAAAACCTCCGATGCTCGGTGTCGCCGTCGCATAAAACGGCACCCACAGCACGGCCACCCAAGGTATAAAGAGCAGCAGATTCCACCAGCGGCTGCGCTGACTTACTGTCTTTTCCATGATCGACTCCTCCTCTCCTCACAAACTGTCAATCATAGAGCTTCTTAGTAGGTTGAATTATGCCATAATTACGACTGCAAGGCAATCATATTTCGTGCGGTTCCCTGCGAGCAATCAGAATGATCCGCAGACGCGCTTATGTTGTGCGACTGCGGACCAAAATATAAGCCTTAAAATTGGAAATAAGGATCAGTAACCCATTCCAGTCTGCACAACCTGGCGCTGTTCCTGCGCCAGCGCGTCGACGCCATACACGATGGACACTGCAGCCTGGGCCACAGTCACTCCGGAAGAAGCGTCAAAGTTGCCGTTCACCAGCGAAAACATACCCAGTGAGTAGCAGATCGTCGCCGCAGCATACTCCGACTTGGGAATGGAAGCCGCGTCTTTCGCCGGCAAGCGAAACGCCTGAGGGTGCGCCAGGATCGCGCCGTACCCCAGCGCCCGCGCCAGCACATTCGCCGCAAATCCGCGCGAAGTGGGCCGATTTGGCTCAAACAGCGCGCCTGCGGGTAGGATGCCGCTCTCATAAGCCGACAGAATCGCCGAAAATGCAGGCGAGCTTGAAGTCACGTCGGCCATTGAACCCTGAATCTGTTTCGAGGCGTAGATCAGCGGCTGCGGGCCATTTTGACCGAAATTGAGCGCTCCGGACACAAGTTGAATAAACTGCGCGCGCGTCATGACGCGGTTGGGGTGGACATCGCCAGCGGCGCTGACCGGGAGCAGTCCATGATTGACAAGAAGCCTGATCTCCGGCGCCGCGGGTGTGCCGGCGATGTCTTTGATCACCCCGGAATAGGCGGATGGAGTCTGACCGCCCAGCATCTTGCCAGTCAGCGCGTCCACCATCCCGCCATTCGCATACGGACCGACGGGAGCGTACACAAGCACGACGTGCGCTGGCGTATTCTGCTTCTGCGTTTGTCCGGACTTTTGATAAGACGTCGACTGAGTCTGCAGATACATCAGTTGGAGCGGCTCCGCCTGCAACCATGTGCGCTTGGCCAGCGCGAGTGAGATCGCTTTTGCGGGGTCCGGAAACGGTCCGGTTTCACCCTGCTGGAGCGGCGAAGAGAAATTGCTGATCTGCCCAGTGACGGCGCTGGCAGTGATATTGCCCGTATTTGCCCCGTCTGGCAGTCCATTGATCATAAATTCCAGCGAGTAATCCCGCATCACATTGGTGGGAAACTTTTTGAACGCGTTGGGAGTGACGGAAATCGCGCCTGTGTCCTGCGGAAACAGGTGTTCCAAAAACTGCTTGACCACGGTTGCCATGTGCGCCTGGGAATACCGCGCCTTGCCTCGATATGGTCCGCCCCCTGAATAAAAACTCTGCAAAAAACCGTATGTCGCATCCACTTGCGCGTTGTACTGCAGGTTCCCGTCAGTTCCGTCAGTCCATGTAAAATTCCAGACCACGTCGCCGCTTGGCAGATTCTGAAATTCATTCTGAGACGTCAACCTGTAAC
>JAKADD010000310.1 GCA_021820825.1 Bacillota bacterium | reverse complement strand
GCATAGGTGACGCCTGCGGGCGTAATGGACAGACGTTTTGCCACAAGCGCCCGATTGCTCTGCACATTCGCTGGCCGATCGGGTACGTGCAGACCCACGTTGAGCGATTCAAAAACACCCTCGCTAACCCCGCCATGACGGCCGGAAAAACCCCCGACAACACCAGCGCCCAACCATTTGCCCACGTTAAGCCACTCTGCCAAGCAGCGCACCTCCGCACCGGAACACCTACATCCTACCACAAAAATAGCGTCAAAAAAGACCGGTCTCCCGGTCAGTATCCGCTGGACTGCCCACTGGCGCGACTCCCGGCGAGAAAAGTTGACTCAGATGTTCCGCCATTTGAGCGTAGGTCCACGAGCACCACATCCGACCCGATTTTCACGATTTGCGTCCAGGGAATCACAACCTCCTCCCCTCCCGACAGCAAACCGAAAAACTTGCCCTCCGCAGGAATGATCATCGCCCGTAAGAGACCACTCTCCAGATCAATGTCAAGATCCCCTATAGAACCCAACTTTCTTCCATCCACGATGTTGATTACGTCTTTAGCCTGCAGTTCTGAAGCCCTCATTCGCCATCGCCCCGTCTTCGGCGGCAACCGCAGTGGCTGCACTCACTCTAGCATATGACAGCACAGGCCAAGTCTTGCCGAATCATTCATGCGACCGTCGTCGCCAACGAGAAAACTCGCTCAGCCGGGAATGTATACTGCGCCGAGGCGAGTTCGGCGCAGCCGTGTCTGAGCAGCGGCGCAGTATACGTTCCCGGCTGAGCAGTCACACAGTTCGCACTCCCGGTGCAGCAGACACTTCGGCCAGTCTATTTGACGAATTTTTGCATGTGCATGATGGCTGCCTTTTCCAAACGCGAGACCTGCGCCTGCGAGATGCCGATCTCATCGGCCACTTCCATCTGCGTCTTCCCCTCAAAAAAACGCATCGACAAAATCCGCTTTTCGCGATCGGACAATCTTCTCATCGCTTCTTTGATCGCGATGCCTTCGATCCAGTTGCTGTCCTGATTTTGCTCATCGCTGATCTGGTCCATCACATAGATTGGATCTCCCCCATCATGGTAAATGGGTTCAAAGAGCGAAACCGGATCCTGGATCGCGTCCAGAGCAAATACGACTTCTTCTTTGGCGACCTCCATAACCTTGGATATTTCCGCAATAGTTGGCTCACGCAAATTTTGATTTGTCAAGCTATCGCGTATTTGCAGCGCTTTATAGGCGATGTCCCGCAGCGATCGACTGACGCGAATCGGATTGTTGTCGCGCAGGTATCGCCTGATTTCGCCAATGATCATGGGAACAGCGTACGTGGAGAATTTAACGTTTTGGCTAAGATCAAAATTATCAATGGCTTTCATGAGTCCAATACAACCAACCTGAAACAGGTCATCGACGTATTCCCCCCGATTGTTGAAACGCTGTATCACAGACAGGACCAGACGCAGGTTGCCGTTGACGAGCTTCTCGCGCGCCGCCGTTTCGCCAGACTGCAAACGTGTAAACAGATTTCTCATCTCGGCATTGGTCAAAACGGGAAGCTGTGACGTATTAACACCACAAATCTCGACTTTATTGCGCTTCAAGGTCTTCCCTCCAGAGGCACCATTCCGGTTCAATTCGTGTACCAGTATGTCCTGGAGAGGGAGAATTATGCAGCTATATCATCTTGTTGAATTCTTTGCGCAAGCGCTTGATTATGCGTTTTTCCAGCCGTGAAATGTAGGATTGCGAGATACCCAGAAGATCGGCGACATCCTTTTGCGTCATCTCTTTTTCACCTGCCAAACCGAAACGCAGTTCCATGATTCTGCGTTCCCGATCCGTCAGTTTGTCGAGAGCTCCGTAGAGCAATGTGCGGTCAACCTGCTCCTCAATGTCTCTGTAGATCGTATCGCTTTCCGTTCCCAGGACGTCTGACAGCAATAGTTCATTTCCATCCCAGTCCACATTGAGCGGTTCGTCAAACGAGACTTCCACCCGCACCTTGTTGTTTCTGCGCAGAAACATCAGAATCTCATTCTCAATACAACGAGACGCATAGGTGGCGAGTTTTATTTTCTTCTCGGTGTCAAAAGTATTGACAGCTTTAATCAGACCAATCGTTCCAATGGACACCAGATCTTCAATGTTGATCCCTGTATTTTCAAATTTGCGGGCGATGTAAACAACCAGGCGCAGGTTGCGTTCGATGAGCAGCGACCGGACAGCCTCATCGCCGCTTGGCAGGCGTTCCAGCAGAAATTCTTCTTCTTCGCGCGTTAGCGGCGGGGGTAAGGCTTCACTGCCTCCGACATAGTAGATTGAATCCGGACCTGCACTCAGTTTAAGCAGTATGCGAAGAACGAGAAGCCTCACCTGGAGACGTATGCGAATCGGTAGAAACACTGCTCTCTCTCCCTTCTACGAGTAAAGCCATGACGCTGGCGGGCAGGATGCAGTCATACTCATCTCTCCTGGAGAGTGGATGCAGTTGTAATGCGATCAACAGGGGTTTCAGTGACACTGGGCCACTGTCGAGAAGCGCCACCGCGTCGTCAGGACGAACCGCCATCAGATAGCCGCCTTGTCCGCCAACCCCTCGATAGGGAACAATGCTGAAGCGATGCGCATAGTGCTCCAGGTTTGCGCTCTGACCATACAACGCCTGCAGTGGATCCTCTCCACTGCCAATGGCGGAAGCAAACGAAGTGGGAAGCAGGTCCAAAACACGGGCGGCGTGCACCACCGCCACAGGCGTCCTGGTCACCGGATCGGTGAGCGTGTTGCCAGTATCAAGCAACGACCTCAACTCAACGCTCTGTCCATCCACAGAAAGACGCGTAACTACCATTTGCCCGCTGTCGCGTCTGTGCTGCACCGCATATCCCCAAAGTATGCGCACTGCGACAAGCGCCGTCGGAAGTCCAATCACAAGTCCGAGAGTAGACATGCCAGTCCACCATGCAACTTGCCCGTGAATCAGCATGAGTCCGGAAAAAGCGGACGACCGGGGCGCAAACAGACCATCCAATCCATAAACAGCCCCGGCAACGGCGAAAGTGACAGCATAAAACGCAGCCACCAGTCTAGTCATGCGCAGCAATCGTGAGTAACTGTACTGTGTCGCCAGATGAACGGAGAACGCGATGTCCACCATGACAAGGGAACAAAGCCATTTCCACAGAAACGCACGCAACCACCCTGTGCCGGGAAATAGCGTGGCCACCGCATACAGCGACCCCACACTTGCAGCGGCAACGGCCCTCCGCACTGTGATGCGGCGGCGTAGTAAAGAAGCCGTGATCAACAGCAGACACGCATCGACACAAAGATTTACGGCAAATGCGACATCTACATAGACGACCACACGAGAACCCCCTGTGGGTGAATGCCCACAGTATAGTACATGTGTATTGCGAAGTTTGTCAGAACTTGCTTCTCGCAGAAAGAAAAGAATCGACATTGTCCACTGGGCCTTGCGGCGTCAAACCCGAAAAATCGCCGCAGGCGTATTTTTCATCCCGGTAGTTGGTGGCGCTCAGCGCCATAAAAGTCAAACCCGAAGAATGCGCCTGCTCTCCCGGGATCGTACACCGCGCCGCTGCTCAGACACGGCTACGCCGAACTCGCCTCGGCGCGGTGTACGATCCCGGCAGAGCGAGTTTGTCATTCCTCTGGCGATGGCGGCGCTGGCAACGGCGATGACGCCAGGCGCCGGTCGCCAGGCGCCGGTCGCCTGGCGGCGAGGGTGTCTGC
>JAKADD010000309.1 GCA_021820825.1 Bacillota bacterium | reverse complement strand
TCCTGTGGCTTGCGACCTTGGCGAAAGCTGGTGACAGACGCGCCAGCCAGGAGCTGTGCGAGCGATTCGCGCCGCTGGTGCACGCGAGCGTCAGGCGCTACAGGGAGCATGTTCAGGAACGCGAAGATCTTCTGCAAGTCGGGTATGAAGCATTGCTGCGAGCGGTCAGGGAATACGAGCCTGAACAGGGGGTGTATTTTGCCCATTTCGTAAAATTGCGGGTGCGAGCGGGAGTATACGCGGCCGTACGCCGTTGCGAGACGCGTCAGGGTCGCGAATTCGCAGACCAGTACAATACCGGAACGCGGATCGCCCAACTGCTTGCAAATGCAGTCGACGCGAGTGCGAGCCAGTCCTTTCAGTCGGCCGAGTGGAACGATCTGTTCCACCTGCTGTCAGCGCGAGAACGCATCGCCATAGAATGGACGGTCCTGAGAGATTTTTCAACGAAGGAAGTCGCGGATATCTATGGGGTGTCAAAAGAAACCGTGAAGACATGGCGCAAACGCGCGCTCAAAAAGCTCTACGCCGCCTTGTTGGCCGACGGCGCGCGCCCCCGAGACTGCAAAAAACCGCAGCGGAGGCCGCGACAGCAGCCCCATCAGCATCAAGACAGATAAGCCTGCTTGCCAGGATTCGTATGCTGCGCCCGTCGCGAGTTCGGCGCAGCCGTGTCTGAGCAGGGGCGCAGCATACGAATCCGGCGGCAGAGGAGTTCGATCCATCTGCGTTATTTGTTACTTGATGGTGGCCGCCAGCCCCATCATCTGATCGGCGATGCTGACCGCTTTGGCAGCCAGATCATACCCCTGTTGCGTCTGGAGCATGTTCGTCATCTGATTGGTCAGGTTGACATTGGACATCTCCAGCATCGCGCCGTGCACCTGACCAATGGCAGTCAGGACGGAGGGCGCTCCCGCTCCGTTGGTGGCTGCGGCAAAGCCGGGTCGCAACTGGTACACATCCGCCCCCAGACTGGCAAGGGCGCTTGCCGGATGGGCCACGTACGCAAGCGCAAGCTGTCCGATGCGGCGGGGTTGCCCAGTGGTTGTGTCGGCCGTCAGCACGCCGTTTGGCGACACATGGACAGTGGCCAGATTGACGCCTGTCAAATCAATTGGTTTGCCGTTCACGGACAGGACGCGCGCGCCGTTCGGCGTGGTCAGGTACACCTGCCCCGTTTGCGGATCGTTGCTCGCCACAAATGCCCCAGCGCGCGTGTACCCGGTCGCTCCTCCTGGCAACGCCAGTGTAAAGAACCCGTCGCCCTGGATCGCCATATCCAGTGGATTGCGCGTTGTCACGTAGTTGCCCGCAGTGAATGAACGCAGGCCCGGCGTCGCGTACGCCCCCGTACCAAGCCATAGCCCAACGGGCGTCTGCCTGTCTGGGAGACCTTGCGTGGCGGGAGACTGTCCGTACACCCGCGTCAGGCTGTCTGCAAACGACACGCCAACCGCTTCATAGCCAGTCGTGTTGATGTTCGCGATGTTGTTCGAAATGGCGTTCAGACTCTGCGTCTGGCTTTGCAGTCCTGAACCGGCCACGGAAAGTAATGACATAACCTTACAATCTCCTCTCGCGTCGTTTGTTTCCATAGGCAAGCGCCACAGACAAGCAAACATCATCGGCGGCGCCCACAGACAAGCATCGTCGTGGCGCACTATGATGCGCCACGACGCCCTGGGGCGCACACGCACACAATGCGCGCATGCTGCGTTACAGACCCGTAACGACGCCAACCTGAGTGACTGCCAGTTTCAGCGTGGAGTCAATCGTTTGCGCCATGATCTGGTTGGCCTGATAATTACGGTATACGGAAAGCATGTCGATCGTGTTTTGCGTGCTGTTCACGTTGGAAGATTCGAGTGCGCCCGACTTGATGGCCGCACCGCTTCGCACATAGGCGGTCTGAGCGGTCGGCAGGAAAGTCGCGCCGCCCAGCGGCTGCAGTGTGTTCACTGCAGTGGCCGTCGCCTGGAAGGAAGCGCCGGGCAGGGGTTTGCCGTTCGTCTGCACGACGGTGTACGAGAGTTGGCCCGCCGCATCGCGCAGCGGCGCGCCGCCAGGACCAAAGTAACTGCTGCCCTGATACAGCGGATTAAGTTTGACGGCGGAGTTGAGAATCGGCGCGCCCTGCGCGTTTACTCCCAGCAGGCGCTGCGAGGTTGCGTCGAACAGAAAGCCGTTAGCGCCGACCTGCATCTGGCCATCCCTGGTCAGCGCCACAGACTGGCGCCCCTGCGCATCCACATTGGCTACTGCAAAAAAGGAATGCACACCGCCGGTTTGCGAACTGACAACCTGAAGAGAGGCGCCCGGCAGACCATTGTGCAATGGGAGAGGCTTGCCCTGCGGTCCCACGATCAGATACGAAGCGTTTCCCTTCGCGTCGACGACCGGACTGCCGTCTTCGCCAAACAGAGTAACGCCCTTATACTGCGGATTCACGACAACGCGCGCGTCGGCGACAGGCGCTCCCGAAGCGTTCACCGGCAACACAGGCGCTCCCTGCGCAGTCTCAATCACGCCGCCGCGTCCGACGACGAGCGACAGCGTCGATACCATCGCAGGAGCGGCGGCTTTGCCCGGCGTTCCCGCGTTTGCGGCAAGCGCGTACACCGACACGCCGGGAGACAGTGGATCTTCGATGGCGAGATCAAGCGGCTGGCCTGTATGTTGAATCTGGCCTTGCGAAAAGTTGGGCACGCTTTCCTGAAACAGCACGCCAGAATTGACGGTTCCAAGCGGAGCTGCGCCGACGCCGTTTGACCCATACCGATAGCGAAGCAGAAGTTGCTGTGGAAACGCCATCAGTTGCCCACTCGAATTTTTGAACCCCGGCGTAGACAGATTGGAGATATTGTTCATGATCACCTGCTGCAGTCGCTGATCCGCTGCCAGACCAGAACCAGTGGCCGACAATCCATCCATAGCTTGCTACACATCCTATGCGCGTTTGCGCTGAGATTTGGCGGGCGGGCTCCCCCACTTGTCGATGTTTTCCAGGAATTCGCCAGTTCCTCTCGCCACACACGTCATGGGATCATCGGCGATATGCACCGGCACCTGAAGCTCCTCCGTCAACAGCTTGTCCATACCATTCAGGAGCGCGCCTCCGCCTGTCAAAATAATACCCTTGTCAAATATGTCCGAAGCCAGTTCAGGCGGTGTGCGTTCGAGTACAGCCTTTGCCGCTGCCACGATGGCATAGGAGGATTCCTCCAGGGCTACGGCCATCTCTTCGGTTTTGATCAGAACGGTTTTGGGAAGGCCGCTCAACATGTCGCGCCCGCGCACGTCCATCTCTTCCCTGCGGCTGTCGCGCGCTACGGACACAACCCGAATCTTTATATCTTCGGCTGTTCGCTCGCCGATCAACAAGTTGTGGTTACGTTTTATATATCGGATGATCGCCTCATCGAACTTGTCCCCTGCTACTCGAATAGAAGAGGCGGTGACGACGTCTCCAAGCGACAAGACAGCGACATCCGTCGTTCCTCCGCCAATATCGACCACCATACTGCCGCTGGGCTGTGTGATGTCAAGCCCAGCTCCGATCGCCGCCGCCTTCGGCTCTTCGATCAGATAGACATGTCTCGCGCCCGCCGCTTCCGTGGCCTGACGCACTGCCTTCTGTTCCACGGGGGTGATGCCGGCCGGTACGCAGACGGCCACCCGCGGTTGAGACAGGAGACTCTTGCCAATCGCCTTGGCGATAAAGTGTTTCAACATAATTTCCGTTATTTCAAAGTCTGCGATCACACCC
>JAKADD010000308.1 GCA_021820825.1 Bacillota bacterium | reverse complement strand
TGGACCGATTCCCCAAACGGCAAGCAGCCGCGCGCGCAATTCGTCCGCAGGGAGCGCGAGCATAAGGCCCACATCGCCCGCGAACTCCGCTTCAACCATTGTGGCAAACGTCTGCAGTTTGCGCGCTTTCATCCGATAGTAGAGTGTTGAGACTATGCATTCCTCCACTTCTTCTATCGGCGCCTCGCGCAGAGCGCCAAGAGACAACCAGCCCTTTTCGCGCAGGCGGGCAATCGCCGTCATTACGTTCTTCCACGCGACATTCTGTACTAGAATAGCCCCGATGATCACTTCTTCCGGCGTATCGGCCGGCCACCAACGGCGATCGCCGTAGTGTGCGAACAACCGTTCGTAAATGTCCAATAGATGAGCCGTAGCCATCATACGGCCAGCATACAGTTCGCCCACCGTGACGGACACAATTAAACCCCCGTTCTTTTGGTTCGCTGTCTGAATTGTACCATGCCAGCCGAGTTGGCGGCAAAGTATGATAACCCGGATATGACGGTCCGGCGGTTCAATGTTATGATAGCCACGATCACCAGTTTGCCGTGGTCAGATTCAGACTCTGTCGGCCCGCCAGCGCATGGCCGCCTGGACAGTGGAATTTCAACATGCTTGCAAGGGATAGGTGAGACATAGTGGAGAGTGTAAAAATAGGCGTCATCGGTTGCGGCAATATCAGCAGCGCCTACTTCAGGGGAATTCGCAAATTCCCGCTTATGGAGCTCGTCGCCTGCGCGGATTTAGACATTGAGCGGGCGCGATCCCGCGCGGTTGAATTTCAGATTCCACGAGCCCTTGCCGTGGCGGAATTGTTGGCCGATGAGAGCATTGATATTGTGGTGAATCTCACGATTCCGGACGCCCATGCGGAAATCTGCCTGGCGGCGCTTACTGCCGGAAAACATGTATACGTTGAAAAACCGCTCGCCGTTACCCGGGAGGCGGGTAAGCAGATCCTTGAACTGGCTCGGCGGCGAGGACTGCGTGTAGCTTCAGCGCCGGATACGTTTCTCGGCGGCGGACTGCAAACCTGCCGCAAGTTGATTGACGACGGCTGGATTGGAACGCCCATTGCCGCGACCGGATTTATGATGGGAGCAGGGCCTGAATCATGGCATCCGGATCCGAATTTTTTCTATCAGTTGGGCGGCGGCCCAATGTTCGATATGGGGCCCTATTATCTTACAGCATTGCTGTTTCTGCTGGGCCCTGTTCGCCGCGTCACCGCGTCGGCCCGAATTACCTTCCCGGAGCGCACCATCACGAGTCAACCCAGGAAAGGCGACAAAATTACGGTCAATACGCCCACGCATGTCGCGGGCGTCCTGGATTTTGCAACGGGCGCGATCGGCACGCTCATTACGAGTTTTGACATCATGGCAGGAACCTCACCCCTTCCAAATATCGAGATCTACGGAACAGACGGATCGCTGCGGGTTCCCGATCCGAATCGATTTGACGGGCCTGTCTTCATTAAGCCAAGGGACGCAAAAGACTGGAGCGAAGTTCCGTTAACGCATGGCTATACGGAAGAAGGCCGCGGTCTGGGAGTTGCCGACCTGGCGTATGCCATCCGCACGGGCAGACGCCATCGGGCAAGCGGCGAAGTTGCCTATCACGTTTTGGAGATCATGCATGGATTTCACGACTCCGCGCGGGAAGGAAAACATTATCTGCTGGAGAGTGCATGCGAATCACCAGCTCCCCTGCCTCTGCATTTGCCGAATGGAACTCTGGATTCCTGAGCGTGGACACGTTCCCGAACAGGATGAAAGTTCCGACCTGGGCAAAAAAGGGCGTTGCGCTGCCGTTTGCTCACTGGAACGCCTTGACCTGTTCCCGGAGCAGATACTTTTGTATTTTGCCGCTGGCGTTGCGCGGCAACGCCTCGACAAATACATACCGACGCGGACGTTTGTACCCTGCAAGTTTCGTGTTTGCCCGACAGAACTGTTCCAGATCTTGCGCAGTCAGCGACGCGTCCTTGCGCACGATGACTGCGACCACTCGCTCGCCCCATTTCTCATCCGCTTCGTCAATCACAGCCGCGTCCAGAACTCCTGGGTGTTCATAAAGAACATCCTCGATTTCGCGCGGATAGATATTTTCTCCCCCGCTGATGATCATGTCGTCGACCCGATCGGCGATCCAGAGATAACCGTCTTCATCAATGTACCCGAGATCCCCGGAATGGTACCAGCCCTTATACAGAACCCTTTCATTCAGTTCATCGCGATTGTAATACCCTGTCATCATGCATGGACCGCGGACAACCACTTCCCCAATCTCGCCGGCTCTCAACCGATCGTCCGGATCGCTCGGGCCATCCTCACTGGGCTGCACGACGCGCACTTCGTGGTTCAGACATGCCTTTCCCGCAGACCCGGCCTTCGACAGTTGTTCATCTGCAAACAGAAGTGTGACCGCAGGCCCCATCTCGGTCATCCCGTAAGCCTGCACCAATCCAATCCCAAGTTGCTCGTGGCAGGCGCGCACCAGTGCTGGCGCCATCGGGGCGGCCCCGTATAGTCCGACGCGCAGAGACTGCAGATCATACTGGCCGAGATCTTCCTGCAACAGCATGTTCCACATTGTGGGCGCCGCGAAAAACAGGGAGATCTGCTCCGACTGAATCAACTGCAACACGACACTCGGATCAAAATGATGCAGGATCACGTTGCTGGCGCCAATATGCACACGCGGCAGAAACGCGCAATGCAGTTCCGCACAATGAAACATCGGGCCGGTGACCAGTCCGCGATCGTTCCTGCCAAGACTCACGGCCGGAATGAGAATCAGACTCTGCTCCACCACATCGCGATGGCGATGCATGACTCCTTTTGGCCGACCGGTGGTGCCGCTCGTATACATGATGCCGTAGACGTCGTTTTCCTCCACGATCACATTGGGCCGCGTATCCGCCGCCGCTGCGACCACCCGGTGATAATCCATCGCATATTGGGGAACGCGCGCATCAATAAACCAGAAACGAGTGTTCTCGAAGCGTTCATAAAGCGCTGCCAGTTTCGGCTCCACTGCCTGTTCAAAAATCACCACCGCAGGTTGCATTTCAGCCAGTATGTAAGCGATTTCTTCTTCGCCAAGACGAAAATTTACAGGGTTGAAAATGGCCCCCAGTTTGGCGCATGCAAAGAATGTCGTGGCCAATTCCTCCGTATTGAACAAAACGGTCGAAACTCGATTCCCCTTCTGCACGCCAGACGCCTGCAGGGCGTTCGCCAGTCTGTTAACCTGCAGATCCCACTCGGCGTATGTCCAGCGCACTCCGGAACGGACATCGTAGATCGCCTCTTGTCCTGGATACTTCTGAACCGTCTGCTCAAAAATGTCGCGAATTGTCGTATACATACGGACGTCTGCCTCCCCTGGCATTTCATTTGCGGGCCAATTACAATCGCCCTGATCCTCGCAGTACATTTACAAGATGCATTCTCCAGTCCATCATAAAGGAGTGAGTCTACCGTGGTCAACGATCAGATTACCACCACGGCATTCATCGTGATCGTACTGCGAGTAGCAAAAGCAAACGGATTTGTGTATTATTAATCTAGACAATCTAGATGTATCGGAGGAATAAACATGCACACGGAATGGCAACTTCAGGAAGCAAAAAATCGATTAAGTCAACTTGTGAATCAGGCCGCCCAAGCGGGGCCCCAAACAATAACTGTTCGTGGGAAACCTGCCGCAATTGTTTTGTCCGTTGAAGAGTATCAGCGGTTAACAAAGCAGCAAACAAAAT
>JAKADD010000307.1 GCA_021820825.1 Bacillota bacterium | reverse complement strand
GCCCGACCTGGTTTCGTCCTGTTTGAAGGCCAGCAGACTCTGATGGTTCGACTTGACCCTCTGCATATAGAGAATCTCCTGAAAACCGTCCAGGACACGAAGCAGGCGATCCGGCGCTAGGCTCTCTCTTGTCAGCGCGTCTCCTCGTCCGCTGCGCCAAGCTCCCTCTGCCGCTGCGCCAGGCCCCCTCTGCCTGAGCGCTTGCGCCGCCGTTGCCGCCTCGCCGGCAATCGTGAAACTCATCACTGCACTGGATCAGTGCGCGGAGGGAGGGTCGGGGGAATGCGGCCAAAACTGCCGGTAGGCGTTCCAGGCCGTTGCCGCCGCTTGCAGATGAGGACGCGGATCGGCATAGTCAAACAGGGAACGCCATAACCGATAGTTCCCACTCAGATCAGACAGGCTGGCTGACGAAAGGGGCGCAACACTCGCGACAGCGTGCACAATGAGACGCTGCGCCCCCTCCCGTCTGGACGCGTGGGAGAGTGCGCATACCATGAGTGCGACCCCAAACTGACTGCGCGCCCCGTCGCCTCGTTTCACGGAGCTGTCAAGATCACTGCGCAGCCAGGTGGTTACGTAAGCCAGGTCAGACAGCTTTGCTTTCTCGATGAGTCGCTTTGCCAGGCTGCCATAGTCGATACAGACAGGCCACAGACCGGAGGGTAACAGCGGCGCTGCCCGTTCCAGGGAACGCAGCAGCCTGCCAAAATCGACAGACAGGACGGAACGCGCCACAAACGACTCCCCGCTGTCCTCCGAAGCAAGCACCTCGTCCCCGATTTCGCGAATGGCGTGGAAGGTATTTTGCGCAAACAGCGCCTGTTCCTTTGTCATACGCCGAGCCTGTTCATGGAGCGCCCGCCCAGCCAGACGAAACATGGCTGCAACCGCTTCCTCAATGAAGGGCATGAGCCGCTGACCCACAAGAGCCGTTCGTACGATCCGTTCATAAGCGTGAATCACTGTGCGCGCATCCTGCATGCGATCGGACGCGAGCGCTTGTGCGCCGATCGTGTAGAGCGCCGCCATAACGCTGCCAAGCATCCCCCCCTCCCTTTCTTTGGCGGCGATGACGGCGATCTCCACGAATTGTCTTGTGACACTGGCGCGCGGTGCGCGAACTCCTTCGGCGGCCAGTTTTTCCAGCGCGTGAATCGCAACGAGTCCGGTCGTTGAATCCATGTCTCCCGCGGCGCGTTTTGCAATGTCACAGATTTGCTCCACCTTGGCGAGAGCGTCAAGGTCCCGGCGGCGCAATATGGCGTACCGGCATTCCCGTTCGATTTCGGCCACGATCCGTTCTGGTTTCAACAACTGCATCACCGCGTACAGATAGGCGATCAGGATGGCAAAACAGAATAACACCAGAATCATATCCGCCGTCATCTGCGGCTGCAGATAGCCAGGGAGTGTCTCGCGGATCGGTTCCTGAATGCGCGAAAGCAGAAACAGGCTCTGAATGATCGTCACAAAATAGAAAAGAATCAAGGAAATGTTGAAGGGTAATTTCAGAAACAGATCCAGCACGCGATGCGTATAGCGGCTGGCCGTCAATTGAATGGCCACCAGCGTGATGGAGATGCACAGGGCAAGGATTGTCGACAGGCACGATACGATCGTGCTCAGGTAATTGCGGGCTGTATCCGTGTCGCCCACGAACCATTTGGGCGAGAGCGCAAAAATGAGTGCAATGACAGTTCCGGAAGTCAGAGCGTGCAGCGCCATTTTTTTGATCAGCGAAACCATCTCCGTTCCCGGCTGGGGTGGCTGCCAAAAACCGCACGTCCGGTTTTCATGGTGCCCGGACGGGGTGCATCAACAGTCACTTCTAAGCGTTCCCAATCGGTGAACAATGGAACACAAAATCAAAATCGGCAATACGCAGTCACCCATGACAACAGCTCACGTTGTCAGGGCGTTTTTTCTCACTGCGCGAAGCGCCTGGCGCGCTGTCCAGAAGAATATGACTGTGCCGACAAGCCGCACAGCGCTGGCCATGATCATGCTGCCATCCATGCGCAGCCAGTGCAGGCAGAGAACTCCCAGTTCCGGGGCAACGAAACCGACAAGACCGATCACGATGTTATAGTGCGCAATGTATGACGTGCGTTCAGATTCCGGCGCAACTTCAAGCAGATGGTTAAACAGGAGGAGACCGATGCCGCCCAAGAATGATCCAGTGACAAGATTGATGGCGGTCAGGTAGTACAGGCTTTTGCTGAGGATTGTCAGGACTGGCGCTATGGCCATTCCTGCGCAGGCGACCGCCAGCATCATGGTGTTGCCAAAGCGCTCTGAATAACGGCTCCAGAAATGAAAGGTCAGTATTTGCGACAACTGATTAGCGACCGTAAATGCACTGATCCACAGGGCCGTTGCGCCCGCGTACTGGATCTGGTAGATGTTGAACAGCGGCCAGGCCATTTGCCAGCCCAGATTAAACACGACCGACCCCAATAAAAACAGCATGTATGGGCGCCGTTTCAGGTACGACAGAAAGATCCGCGGATGATAAAGGGCCGCAGTGGCCTGATCCGGCCGCTTGTCGACGTGCTCGCGATGACGGATCAGGTAGTACACTTCCAGTACGGAAAAGAGCATGGAGACAGTGAAAAGAGCCGCATAGGGAGGAATGTCGGCGGCCGGAAAGAGCTGCAAGAGGAGTCCGGGAATGAGCGTGGCAAGCATTCCGATGAACGTCATTACACGATTGCGTTTGCCAAAAAACACCGCCCGCCGTTCCCCCGGAATGAGATCCCCGATGAGCGATGTCCAGGACAGGGCGCTAAACGAAGCCGGCACGTTCATGAGCGCAATCAGGATGACGATAATGAGCGCAAGCGATGGTCCATGAATTAAAAACGGCGTCACGGCCAACAACCCGTAAAACATACGCGCCGTTGCGGTGGCGCGTATGCAGAACCATTTTTTGCTGGACGTGTTGGCCAGCAGAATCGCCCCAACCCACATCGAAACAATGGCCATCAGCGAAGGCAGCGCATTCAGCAGCGCCATGTCCTGTGCAGTCGCATGGAGCGCCGAAAGGACAAAGAGCGGAGCAAAGTTGCTGACGATGTTGATCCCAATCATCGCAAAACTGCCATTTGCGATGCTCACACGTTCGTTAAACTGGACTTCAACGTCAGAATAGGCGGACATTTATAATCTCCTGTGTGCGGCGGCGGCCGCTCTGTTTACTTCGCGCAAGATATGCGCCAGCGCCTGCGCCGGATCAGTGGCCTGTGTGATCGGTCTGCCCACCACCAGATAGTCAGCCCCATTTTTGACAGCGTCGGCCGGCGCGGCAACGCGCGCCTGATCCGCCGCCGCCGCGCCCAGAGGCCTGATTCCCGGCACGAGCGTCAACAGGCCGGCGGCGGCGGCGCGCACAGCGGCGATTTCAAACGCGCTGCACACGACGCCGTGCGCACCCGCCTGCGCAGCGAGAGACGCCAGCGCAACAACACGCTCACCCATCGTTCTCCCGTCACGACAAATGGCCTGAATGTCTGTTTCGGATAAGCTCGTCAGCACGGTGACTGCGAGAATCCCAATTCCTCCGCCCTGCGCCGCCGCCGCGGCGGCGGCCGCCTGGACCATGGGTTGTGCGCCCTGCGCGTGCACAGTCAGCAACTCCGCCCCCATCCCTGCCGCCGCCACCGTCGCGCCATAGACAGTATTGGGAATGTCGTGTAGCTTCAGATCGAGAAAAACATGTTTTCCCCTGTTCGTCAATTCCTCTACAAATGGTCGGCCAGCCTCAAGAAACAACTGCAACCCCACCTTGTAGTGCGTTCCCTGATCACCC
>JAKADD010000306.1 GCA_021820825.1 Bacillota bacterium | reverse complement strand
ACATTTCACTATTCGTAGGCGCCAATCTGAGAGCAGCGGTCAACGATGGCCGAGCATCCTATGCGCCCCTGTTCCTGTCGGAAGTGCCGTGGCTTCTGGGGCAACCGCAGTTTCGCCCGATCGTGGCGCTGATTAACGTGAGTCCGCCGGATCGCCATGGGTTTGTCAGTCTCGGTCCAACGCTGGAAGCCGTTTTGGCAGCAATCGAGCATGCGGATATCGTGATCGCGCAGATTAATCGGCACGTACCCCGCGCTTTGGGCAATGCGCTGATCAACGCGAGTTGCATCACCTATGGTGTTCTCTGGGACGAAGCCTTGGACCTGTCAGTTGCTCGCCCCGGCGATCCCATTACGGATGCGATTGGTCGCCATGCGGCCGAGTTGATACCCGACTACGCGACGCTGCAGATGGGCATTGGCCGGATTCCAAACGCCGTTTTAAGTCAACTGACTGGCCACAAAGACCTCGGTGTGCATAGTGAGATGATTTCTGACGGGGTGCGGGTGCTGACTGAACAGGGAGTCATCACGGGTCGGCATAAAGTAACCAATCCGGGGCATATTGTGGCCACCTTTGCCATGGGTTCCCAGGCTCTGTTTGACTTCATTGACGATAATCCGGCTGTGTCGATGCGGGAAGTGGATTATACGAACAATACAGCGGTCATCCGGCGCAATCCACGCATGATCTCGGTGAATTCCGCCATTGAGGTGGATCTGACGGGGCAGGTCGTCGCTGAATCGATTGGCTCTGAGATTGTTTCCGGCGTTGGTGGGCAAATGGATTTCGTGCGTGGGGCGAGTCTTGCGGTGGAAGGAAAGTCGATCATCGCGTTGCCTTCGCGAACCAGTTCGGGTCATTCGCGTATCGTGGCGTCTTTGCGACCGGGCGCCGGGGTCACGACGACGCGGAATCACGTTCAATATGTGGTCACGGAGTATGGCGTTGCCGAACTGCGTGGACGTTCCCTTGAAGAACGTGTACGATTGTTGATCGCTATCGCTCACCCGGATGATCGGGACTCCCTGATGAGAGCGGCGAAAGAGTTGTGGCGAAGTTACTGAGCGTATTGCGAGACGGTCATTCCAGGAGGTGCGACTGATGCGAATCATTCTGCGCGACGGCAGGGTGGCCGAATTTCGTGAAATACGCAACGATCAGAAGGACCGAGCGGTCATCAGGGAACTGTTTGCCCATGTATCAGCCGAGAGCCTTTACTATCGCTTTTTTCAGGCTGTCGGAGAACTGAGCGACGCGTTTATTGACAAGCAGTTAAAGAACAACGATGAGAATAATCAAACGCTGTTATGCATGGCGGGCGATCAGGCAGTGGGCATGGGCTCGTACAGTCGAGTGGATAAAGAAAGCGCGGAAGTGGCGTTTTTGGTCGATGATCGCATGCAGGGCAAAGGCATCGGAACGATGCTGCTGGAGCACTTGGCTGAGACCGCCTGGCGCCATGGGTTTAAACGGTTTGACGCCTACGTTCTGACGGGCAACTATCGCATGATTGAGGTGTTCAAATCCAGCGGTTATGAATTGGAGAGTAAGCTGCGGTCGGACGAAATTCATTTGACGCTTCCACTGGCGCAGACGGAACGCAGTCGCGCCTTCCACGACACACGCGAAAAGCTGGCGACTGCGGCGTCCCTGGTGCCTTTTTTTCGTCCTCAAACCGTTGTGGTGGTTGGCGCCTCCCGCGACCCCAGGCGTGTGGGCCATATGCTGTTCCAGCACATACTTGACGGTGGATTCTGCGGCACTGTCCACCCCGTTAACGAAAGCGCCCAGTCTGTGGCCGCAGTGCAGGCCTACAGCTGCGTGTCTGACATTCCGGGACCGATCGATCTGGCAGTCATTGCCGTTCCGGCGCAAGACGCGCTGAGTGTGGTGGATGACTGTATACAGGCTGCCGTACGCGCCGTCGTGATCACGTCTGTTGGTTTTGCGGAACGTGACAGGGAAGGGAGTCAGTCCGAACGGGAAATCACTCAGCGCTTGCGCGGATCGGGTTGCCGCTTGATCGGACCAAACTGCATGGGACTTGTCAATACGGCTTCGGACATTCAGTTGAACGCCAGTTTTGCCCGTCACATGCCGCGCAAAGGCAACGTCGCGATTGCCAGCCAGTCGGGCGCGCTCGGGATTACGATTCTCGAGTACGCCAGCCGGATCGGACTGGGCGTCTCCAGTTTTGCCAGCATGGGCAACAAGGCGGATGTCTCAGGCAACGATCTGCTGCAATACTGGGAGGATGATCCCGATACAGGCATGATTCTGCTCTACCTTGAATCGTTCGGAAATCCCCGCAAATTCTCGCGCATTGCGCGCCGAATCACGCGCAAAAAACCAATTGTTGCGGTCAAAAGCGCCCGCACAATGATCGGGGCGACGGTCTCTGAGGCGCGACTGACGGCGTTGCCAGCCAGTGATGCCGTGGTTGACGGGTTGTTTCGCCGAACGGGCATTATTCGTGTGGATACGCTGCATGAACTGTTTGACGTGGCGGCGCTTCTGGCGATTGGATCGCTGCCCAGTGGAAGGCGGATCGCGATCTTGACCAACACCGCAGGCGGCGCCGTCATGATGGTCGATGCACTGTTGCAGGAAGGCCTGCTGCTCATGCGGCCGCCGATCGATCTGGGGTTTGAAGCTCTGGCGGACGACTATCGCCGGTGTCTTCCCGAACTGTTGAGCGACCCCAACGTCGATGCGGTCATGGTGATCTTCATCTCCACCGGGTTGTCCGCAGGAGAAGAGGTTTCGCGCGCGATTGCGGAGACTCTTCAGGAAATTGACGCGGATACGCGGGTGTCTGCACAGGAAGCAGACAAGGGTGTGGGCATACCGACGCAAAGGACTCATCACGTAAAGCCGGTGATCGCAAATTTCATGAGTACAGGTGATGATTCTGTCAGATGTATCGAGGCGGGTGAGCAGCGTGTTCCCGTATACCCATTTCCGGAACAGGCGGTGCGCGCCCTTGCGAAGGTGATGGACTACGCAGAATACTGTCGCGCCCCACGCGGACATATTCCTGATTCGGAGAATGTCGATTGTGATCTGGCGCGGGCCACGGTGAGACAGGCATTGACGCCAGAATCAGACTGGTTGCCTGGCGATGTGTCCGCAGCTGTCCTGGAAGCTGTCGGCATACGGACTGATGCACGGCAAGCGCAGGTGACTGGGGAAACGAAAACGATGCTGCGAATTGGAGCAGCGGTAGAATGGGATCCGTTATTTGGGATGGTGGTGGGCTTACGGAGATATCGGAACGGCAGTGCGGCGGAAGCCGCAGATCCGTATCAGGTTGCGGACTCCGACGTGATCTGCACCGCTCCGTTAACGGACCGTGACTGTAAGGATATGGTGAACAGTGTTTTGCGTGAAGATCCGGTCGTGTTGCAGTCAACCGCTGCCGGAGACCTGGAGGAACTGTTGCAACGACTGTCGCGATTGGTGGAAGAGGTGTACGAGATTACTGGCATTGTCCTGTCCGATATTGAAATCAGAGAATCCGGCTATCGGCTCCATAATTATGCAATTGCAGCAGGAGCGCGTCAGTAGTGTATAATTCAGTCAAGTACACGAAGCGGCAGATCGGTCGAGAGAAACGGGATGGACACGTTGGAGCAGTTGATGCGCAGGACAATCTTTAGATACTACACGAAGAATCACAAGTCGCGCCAGAACCTCGTCGATCGTATGACAGAGCAGACCACGAGAAACATTTATGAGTTGAATCAGTTTGTCAATCTCACCCACCAGGACAGCAGGGCTCTGAATGCTCTTTACGGGAGACTCGTTC
>JAKADD010000305.1 GCA_021820825.1 Bacillota bacterium | reverse complement strand
GATGGCGAGCGGATCCGAGCATGAGGTTGTGGAAGTCGGTGTATTTCGTCCCCGCATGACGGCCGTGAACGAATTGCGGGCGGGCGACGTCGGCTTTATTGCGGCGGCGATCAAGACGATGCGCGACACGCGCGTGGGAGATACGGTGACAGATTCCCGACGTCAGACGGCGGAACCGTTGCCTGGTTACCGCAAGATCAACCCCATGGTGTTTTGCGGCCTGTATCCAGTGGATTCCTCCGATTACCCACTTGTGCGCGACGCGCTGGAGCGACTGGAATTGAATGACGCCTCTCTGCGCTACGAACCGGAGACCTCTTCTGCGCTCGGGTTTGGTTTTCGGTGCGGTTTTCTGGGGTTGCTGCACATGGAGATCATTCAGGAGCGTCTGGAGCGTGAGTACGGCCTGACCCTCATCACCACAGCGCCGAGCGTCGTCTATCGGGTGTATCTGACGAGCGGAACAATGGTGGAGATTGACAACCCGAGTCTGTTGCCTGAATCGACTAAAGTGGATCGCATTGAAGAACCTTATGTAAAAGCGTCGGTGATCGTGCCGAAGGAATTCGTGGGCAGCGTAATGGAACTGTGCCAGGAAAAACGCGGGGTGTTTCTGGACATGCAGTACCTCGATGAGACGCGCGTGACACTCGTCTATGAGTTGCCGCTGACGGAGATTGTGTACGACTTTTTCGATCGGCTCAAATCAGGCACAAAGGGATACGCCTCGTTTGATTATGAAGTGATCGGATACCGGCCTGCTCTGCTCGTAAAACTGGATATTTTGCTGAATGGCGAGATTGTCGACGCGCTCTCCTTCATTGTGCACAGGGACAAAGCGTATCATCGCGGGAAAATCCTCTGTGAAAAACTGAAGGAACTGATTCCGCGGCAGATGTTTGAGGTGCCCATACAGGCCGCGATCGGCAATAAGGTGGTGGCGCGCGAGTCGATTCGCGCGATGCGCAAGAATGTGCTTGCGAAGTGCTACGGCGGGGATATCTCCCGGAAACGGAAGCTGCTCGAGAAGCAGAAGGAAGGCAAGAAACGGATGAAACAGGTTGGCAACGTGGAGGTGCCGCAGGAGGCGTTCATGGCGGTGCTGAAAATTGAATGACACGCTGCTGCTGAATCGCGCGCCGCGTTCGCTGTACGTTCACATTCCATTTTGCGCGAGCAAATGCTACTACTGCGATTTCAATTCCTATGTTGCGGGAAACGCAGTGCGCGCCGCGTACGTGGATGACCTGACAGCAGAGCTGCGCCTGTTGCGAGACATCTATTTTGGCCATGGGGAGCGGCCGCCTCTGGATACGGTTTATTTTGGAGGGGGAACCCCCACCCTGCTGTCGTCTTCACAGTGGCGTACAGTGGCCGCGACCATTCACGAGCTGTTTGACATCGCGCCAGACTGTGAATGGACGGCGGAGGCGAATCCGGGAACGGTGGACGCAGCGCTTCTGGATACACTGATTGCGCTGGGGGTGAACAGACTCAGTTTTGGCGCCCAGACACTGAATGAGACGTTGTTGCAGGCCATCGGGCGCATTCACAGTGCGGATGATGTCCTGCGCAGTATTGAGCTGGCCGCCGCGAAAGGATTGGCGCGGATCAGCGTCGATCTGATGCTGGGATTGCCCGATCAGACCCTGCAGGACGTAAGTCACAGTCTCAGCCGGGTGCTCGCAAGCGGAGTCTCCCATGTGTCGGCGTATGGACTGAAGGTGGAGGAGGGCACTCCGTTTGCCAGGTGGCAGGACGCCGGATTGCTGCGATTGCCGGATGAGGACGCTGAAGTTGCCATGTATGAAGCAGCGCGCGACATACTCACAACGCATGGGTATGCGCAGTATGAAATCAGCAATTTTGCGCAGCCGGGCCAGGAAGCCAGACACAACCTTGTCTACTGGAGCAACTTGCCCTATCTTGCGGCGGGCGCGGGCGCCCATGGTTATGTGCGCGCAAGCCGGTATCAAAATGAACGGTCGCTGCCGTCTTATGGTCAGCGCGTTCGACGCGGCGAACGTCCGGTGGCCGAGGTGCAGACTGTGACGCCTGAGGCGGCGATGGAAGATACGATGATGCTTGGACTGCGGCTGGAGCGCGGTGTAGCCGATTCCTATTTCCGGGCGCTGCATGGAGTGGAGATGCGGGCTGTGTTCGGGAATGTGATCGAGCGACTGGCAAAGCAGGGAGCGCTGCTACTAGACGCAAACGGAGTGCGTATCCCGTCAGCCCACTACGAGGTGGCCAATGAAATTTTTTCTGCGTTTATCGGTGTTTGTTCATAATCTGTTGCGCAGAATCGGTTGCAGTATCAGTTGACACTGGGGCATTGCTTCTGATACATTTTGGGTAATCGTTAGCACTCGATGCGATCGAGTGCTAACAAGAACAGAGTTTGTTTGGTTGCCCCGTCAGGAGGGGAACGCAGATGTTGACCGATCGGCAAATGATGATTTTGCGTATGATTGTAGACAACTATGTCCTTTCAGCCGAACCGGTGGGGTCGCGCACGATTTCCAAACAGACTGATCTGGGTCTCAGCGCGGCAACGATTCGCAATGAAATGGCGGATCTCGAAGAGCTGGGTTATTTGGAACAGCCGCACGCTTCCGCGGGGAGAATTCCATCGCAGATGGGCTATCGATTCTATGTGGATCATCTGCTGTTGGGCGACACCCGTCTGTCGCGGCAAGAAATCGTGCGGATCAAGTCGCTGTTCACGGAACGCATCGGCGAGATGGAGCGGGTGGCGCAGCAAACGGCGTTGTTCCTGTCCAATCTCACGCAGTATACAGCCGTCGTGCTGGGTCCCCAGGTATTTGACACAACTCTCAAAAATCTGCAGTTGGTGGCGCTCAATGACCATGCTGCGGTGCTTTTGATGGTCGCGTCTTCCGGGCAGGTGTACAACCGAACGGTGAACATGCCGGAAGGGGTCTCGCTTCGTGAAATGGAGAATCTGGTGCGGGTTTTGAACGAAAAACTCTCGGGAACTCCCATGTATCGCATTCGCTCGCGGGCTCTGGAAGAGATCACGCATGAGGTGGCTCGCCACATGCGCGACTACGAGGAAGCGGTGCATCTGCTGGACCAGGTTGTCTCCTGGCTGGAGAGCGATAAGGAAGGGAAAGTGTATCTGGGCGGCGCGACCAATATGCTGCTGCAACCCGAGTTTCGCGATGTCCACAAGGCACAGCCGGTCCTGACCTGGCTGGAACGCCACCATGATGTCATGGAGGCTTTGCGCAGCGATGAATCTACGCTTCAGTTGCAGGTGAGAATCGGCGGTGAAAATGACGTGCAGTCGTTGCATGACTGTTCTCTGATAACGGCGACGTACTCTGTCGGCGGACTGCCGGTGGGCGTCATCGGACTGATTGGTCCGACGAGGATGGACTATGCGCGGGTGATTCCTTTGCTGGGGCACCTGTCAAAAGGTCTGGGCGATCTGTTCACCAAGTTTTATGTGAGCTGATTGCGAATATTTGCAGGTGATCAGTGTGTGTAAATGGGGGTATCGATATTGACTGCCGAACACGATCAGAATCGGGATGGGAAAGAGGACGCCGCTTTGCCAGAGGAGCCGCAGGTGGTCGACGATTCGCGAAACGATGTCAATGAAGTAGTCGCTGGCGCGGCGTCCGCTGAAGAGAATGCGTCTGTCTCTGCTGACGAAGATTTTGAGCAACAGTGTCTCACCCTGCGGCTGGAAGTGGTCGAATTGCAGCAGCAACTGCTCAGGGCGCATGCGGATTTCGACAATTTTCGCCGCCGCACGCGTGCTGAGAGAGAAGAACTTTCCTCATACGCA
>JAKADD010000304.1 GCA_021820825.1 Bacillota bacterium | reverse complement strand
CAGACTCTCGCCCGTCAGCATAGATTCATCCACGCTGGACGCGCCACTCTGCACAATGCCGTCGACCGGCACGCTTTCACCGGGGCGCACGAGAATCTCGTCGCCCTTGACCACCTGCTCGACAGGCACGTCGCTCTCTATTCCGTCTCGGACGACGCGGGCCGTCTTGGGCTGCAGTTTCACCAGGGCCCTCACCGCCTGCGATGTTTGCGCCTTGGCCTTGTGCTCGAGCAGCTTGCCCATCAGGATCAGCGTTGTAATGAGCGCGGCCGAATCGAAGTACAGCGCGCTCGGGATGTGAAACACCACGACGGCGAGGCTGAAGAAGTACGCCGCCGACGTTCCGAGTGAAACCAATACGTCCATGTTGGGCGCCCCTCCGCGCAGCGCGTGGTAGGCGCCTTTATAAAAGCGCCAGCCGACGGCAAACTGCACCGGCGTGGCAAGGGTCACTTGCAGCCACACCGGAAGCATGAACCCGTACCCAGGGATGAACAGGCTCAACATTTGCACCACCAGCGGCAGCGTGAGAATGACGCCAGACCAGAAGGCGATGCGCAGATTCCGATACGCGACGCGCTGATCTGCGCGCTCCTCGCCCGTGCGATCCACCGCCAACGCCGCGCCGTATCCGGTTTTCTCGACGATGCGGATCAATTCATCCGGAGTCGCGAGTCCTGGCGTGATTTCGATCAGGGCCTTTTCGCTGGCCAAGTTCACGCTGGCTTTCGCCACGCCCGGCGCCTTGTTCAAATTCTTCTCGATGCGCGCCGAACAGGCCGCGCACGTCATGCCGCTGATCGCCAGTTCCACCTTGACATTCGCCACATCGTAGCCTGTTTTGCGCACCGTCTCGATCAATTTTCCTGGGTTGGCCACACCCGGATCGAAGACAACCGTCACTTTTTCCGATGCGAAGTTAACACTCGCCTGCTGAACGCCCGGCACTTTGTTCAGATTCTTTTCGATCCGCGCGGCGCACGCCGCGCAGGTCATTCCCGTGATATTCAGTTGTGCGCTCTGGACTTCAGCGTCTGTTCGCTCGGCGACCGCTTCCGCCACTTTCGCCGCATTCGCCATGCGCGCCGCCTCCTTGCCATTATTTAGCGTATCCACGAACCACTTTCATCAGTTCCTCGATTTTTTCGTCGCCGCCTTCTCCCCGAATCGCATCCGCCACGCAGCCCCGCGTATGGCTCTCAAGCAAGATCAGTTCGACCTTGGTGAGCGCCGCCTTGATCGAGGACATCTGCGCCAAAATATCTACACAATAGCGCTCTTCCTGGATCATTTTTTGAATGCCGCGGGTCTGACCTTCAATCTTGCGCAGGCGAATCAGCAAATCCTCGGCTTCTTTTTGATACGAATGCATATCCGATCACCGCCTCGTTACACTTCTCAATGTTTACGGCTATACTATACCCCCGTACCCCAGTTGTCAATCGGAGCGGTTTTGCTTGATATATCTCCCTTGGGGGGATATATTTGATTGTGGTTAGGAGGATGCATCCATGAACTTTGGACATCGTCACGATGGACACACGCATTCCCACGGCGGTGTGGACAGCAGTATTGTTCAAAGTAAAGAGGCCACGAAGGTTTTACTGATTTCTCTCGTGGGACTCCTGGCCACTGCGGCCGTACAGGCCATTATTGTTGCATTTTCAGGCAGTGTGGCTCTATTGGCAGATACCATTCACAATTTTGGCGATGCACTCACGTCTATTCCGCTTTGGGTCGCATTCATGCTGAGCCGTCGCCTGCCAACAAAACGGTTCACCTACGGATTTAACCGCAGCGAAGACATCGCCGGCATGTTCATTGTGCTTGTAATCACAATAAGCGCTGTAGTTGCCGGTTACGTATCGGTCCAGCGAATTCTTCATGAGTCTGCCATTGATCACTTGGGGGCTGTGGCGGCGGCGGCCATCATCGGCTTTCTCGGCAACGAAGTGGTTGCCTTTTACCGCATCCGGATGGGGAAACGCATGGGCAGCGCCGCTCTTATTGCAGACGGAAAACACGCCAAAGTGGACGGCATTACCTCCCTGGCTGTCTTGGTTGGCGTGGCAGGCGCCTGGCTTGGATATCCCATCGTTGACTCAATTGTCGGTTTGATCATTACTGTCATGATCCTCTTCATTGTGAAAGACTCTGCCAAAACGGTGTTTACACGAATCATGGACGGTATCGAGCCGGAAAAAATCGATCAGCTCACGACCTCTGCCGCGAGTGTTGAAGGTGTCCAGAAGGTTAACGATGTCAGGGCTCGCTGGTTCGGCCATGAAATCTTGGCCGAAGTCAGCATCGCCGTCGATTCCCACCTGTCGGTGAGCGCAGGCCATCAAATTGCCAGGGATGTGATCCACCATCTCCTGCATGACGTGGAGCATTTGTCTACGGTTCAAGTCCATGTAGATCCGACGGAGGCGCAAGGCCAATCTTTTCACTCACATGAAGGGTTCCATCATGAAGGCCGCCAACACGACCACGGGCACGACAACAGCCACGTACATGAGGTGCATCATGCAACAAAAAAACAGCAGGACCATGTACACTGAGCGCGGCGCGTTCGCGAACCAGGGAACCACCACTACGTCCAGGCAGGCTCATCTTGCAGCAGTACGCTCCTGAGTTGCTGATACTCGTCGATTGTAATCTCCCCGCGCGCCAGACGCGTTTTCAAAGTTTCCAGTGAAGACTCCTGCCGCATTGGTTCAGGCGGCGCTTGCTGAATCCCATGCGAAGTGGAATTTCTCCGCGAAAAACCACCACCGCAGCATCCCATGTTTTTCCACGCTCCTTTGCTTGTCGTGCAAACACCTTACCTCGCGGGTGTGAAGAAAGTATGTGCAGTGGTATTCGGTTCGGTGCAGGAATTGCCAAGAGGCGATACGGTTGACAGTTCAAGCTATAAGGGGAGAAGCTATATGCTGACTGTTTTTGGAGCAACGGTTGTCACTTTGATGATGATTTTCTATGCCCTGGAATCGCGGTCGAGATGGTTTACATTTGCGTTTGCGATATCCTGTTTGGGGTCGGCAACGTATGGATGGCTTGCTGGAACATGGCCATTCGGAGCAGTGGAAACAGTGTGGGCTCTTGTGGCCTTCCGTAAGTGGTATACCTTGGGCGTAAAATAACAAACTGACGCGATGGACCGATCAGAAAGAAGACTCGCTGATTGAGCTAATCGGCGTCGAAGCGCCGCGACTGATCGCCTGAAGAGGGGGAACGTTCTCCACAGTATGGACACAATCGCCACGATGGTTCGAGTTTTCGTCCGCAAGTTTGGCAGCGCAAAACATCCCGTGCACTCTGGGTCATGAGACGGTATACAGCCGTACCCAGAACAACGACGAGGAGCATCAATACGATGAGAAACAGCGTCATCATCAAGGGCATCGCGAACATCATCCATCCCATTGGGCCGCGATTCCACATGCTGCCCGCCGCTACCAGGCACAGCAGACCCAGAAATACCAGACCTCCCGCCGCAATCCATCCGCTTCGTCGCATCGCATTCAACCCCTAATCTACGCTGTATATCCGAGTTAAACTTTCATGCTGCTACGCAGCACCAACTACCGGGAAGAAAATACGCCTGCGACGATTTTCTGGTTAAACTTTCATGATCCTTATTACCGAGACTCAGTCGCGTTTTTCGGAATGACGATGATCATCGTCGTGCCTACACCTTCCTCGCTGTCTGCTTCGACAGTGCCGCCATGCAACTCAGCGATGCGTTTCACCATGGCCAACCCCAGTCCCGTTCCACCCTGCTGGCGGGAGCGGGATTTGTCCACCCGATAGAGACGCTC
>JAKADD010000303.1 GCA_021820825.1 Bacillota bacterium | reverse complement strand
GCCGCGCCTGTGCGATGCGCACCGTCACAGTTATTATATCCTCATAACTCCTGGACAGCCATCATAGTCTAGCGTAGATGGCATGTTCTACTACGGGGGGGATCTGGTTGCAAAAACGCCGCAAACAGATCGGGACGATCCTGCTGGCGACTGTTGTGGTGCTTTTCACAGCGTCTCTTGTCGTTTATCCCGAACAGGGTTTCCAGGCAGGCATTGCGGGTTTGAAAGTTTTTTGGGATGTGGTGTTCCCGTCTTTGCTGCCGTTTTTTATTCTCTCCGATCTGTTGCTCGGGCTCGGAGTGGTGAACGCTCTGGGTGTTTTTCTGGAACCATTGATGCGGCCTCTGTTCAGCGTTCCGGGAGTCGGCGCTTTTGCCCTCTCGATGGGCCTTGCCGCCGGGTATCCCATGGACGCCGTCATCACGGCCAAATTTCGCCGCGCAGGTCAGTGTTCACGAGTAGAAGGCGAGCGCATGCTCGCGTTTACCAACACCGCTGATCCCCTCTTCATGTTTGGGGCTGTGGCTGTGGGCATGTTCAGGTCGCCGGAACTGGGCGTATTGCTGGCGGTTGCCCACTATATTTCCGCGTTTGTGGTCGGAGTTACCTTCAAGCTATATGGCCGAAAAGAGGAACGTTATGAGCGTCCGCAGCGCCAGCGTCACAGAGACAGCGGTTCGCTGCTGCGCCGCGCGTATCGGGAGATGATGACGGCGCGCAAACAGGACGGAAGGCCGCTTGGCCGTCTCTTGGGGGATGCGGTCAACGATTCCATAAAGACCTTGCTCATGATCGGCGGTTTCATCATGTTCTTCGCCGTTTTGCTGCGCGTGATGGCCCAGGTAGGGTTGATGGGCGTCATTGCCATTCCATTCGCGGCGCTGTTTCAGATGTTGCACATGAACACCTCCCTTGTCTCGCCATTCATTTCCGGATTGTTTGAAATCGATATCGGGTCCGCCGCAACGGCTCTGACTTCGGCGCCGATGATCGAACGGGTGAGCGTTGTCAGCGCCATCATCGCGTGGAGCGGTCTTTCCGTACACGCCCAGGTTGCAAGCGTTCTGACAAACACCGATATTCGCCTTCGGCCCTACATCGCAGCGCGGGTCTATCAGGCAATCGTGGCCGGGGTCGCGACATTTTTCCTGTATCGTGCTGGTCTTGGAACAGGCAGAGCCGCGGTTCCAAATGCAGTGGCAACGCTTGCGCCGCTGTCAGCGAGCGCAGGCGCGCACTGGAGCATGGCAGTCACCGAACTGGCCACCTGGGCCGCCTGTCTGGCAAGCGCACTGTGCCTGTCTCTGCTGATACACTTCATCCAAAAGGGACGTCTGTCATTTTTCTACAGCCGTTCATCTTGATCCTCCGTATTCTTTGCATTGAGAGAGTGAGAGAAGCAGTCTGAAACTCCAGGAAAAACATCTGGAGTTCCAGACTGCTTCTCTCAGAGGTTGTTCAAAAAGGGGTCAGAACTCCCCGGCGCATTGCGGCGTCAGCGCCAAGAATGCTCCCTCACGCACCAAAATCGTACGCTCAGTCCGCATTCTTGGCTCGCTTCCTTGCACTGCGCGGGTCTTACCTGACCCCTTTTTGAACAGGCTCTTACAGGAAAGTGTGCATGAACAACTGGTCGCCGATCACAAGCAGTCCCAACAGAATGGCATAATAACCGAATGGACGCAAACTCCTGTGTTTAATAAAGCGCAACAGGAAGCGAATTGCCGCATAGCCAGTGACCGCGCTTGCAATCATTCCGCATACAAGCGGCAAAGAAGCGTTCCATTGAAGCGGCCCCATGTTTTTCAGTTCCAGAGCGGCAGCCCCGAGGATGACTGGGATGGACAGCAAAAACGAGTAGCGCACGGCTTCCTGGCGCTCTACACCACCCCCCAGAGACGCGCAGATGGTCAGCCCGGAACGTGACAGCGCCGGGAAAACAGCAGCTCCCTGCGCCATGCCAATCAGAAATGCAAAGCGGTAGCTGATGTCCCGCGTATGGAGCCCTTCCGGCGCTGCCGTGGCTTCCACGTAGAGCAGCAACAGCCCGGTGATGACAAACTCAATCCCCAGTGTCGCCCCAGTGTGAAAAACGAGTTCAATGGTCCGTTCAAACAAGAGTCCGATTGCCACAGTCGGCAGCGTGGAGACAATCAACAGCCGCAGCAGACGGTCGCGCGGGTTGGTCAGAAGCGCCGCGATATCCTTGCGGAATGCAACCAAAACAGCCAGCAGCGTACCAAAATGAAGAAATACGTCAAATGGCAATGAATTGCCTGATATGCGCATCATTTTTTGCGCCAATACCAGATGACCGGAACTGCTGACTGGCAAAAATTCTGTCACACCCTGCACAGCGCCCAGAAACGTCGCCTGTATAATGGTCATACATTCACCTCCTGCCACATTCTATGGTTGTCCAGCGCGCCACAGTACAAGCCGCATGTTTGGCAGCCTCTGAGAATATGGTGAAAGGACGGAGGTGGCATTGTGCAGAAAGGCGAAATCGGCGTCACACTGCAGATCGCGGCAACGTACATAGGAACGGTCGTTGGCGCTGGCTTTGCCTCAGGCCAGGAGGTGCTGCAGTTTTTTACCCGCTATGGATCTGGAGCTCTGGCCGCCATTGGGCTGACGGGCATACTGTTTTTTGTACTCGGCGTCTATGCACTGTCGATCGGAAAAGTCCACGGCGTTCGCACATTTGGCGAAGTGGCCGCGGACTGCATGAGCCCGCGTGTCGGTCAGACGCTGAGCGGTTTGCTGATCATACTGCTGTTTGGCGTCACGGTGGCCATGCTGGCTGGCGGCGGCGCACTGTTATACGAGCAGTTTGGCATCCCCTTTCCCGCAGGCGCTCTGCTTACTGCCGGATTGACCTTTGTGACTCTTTTGACTGGAATGCGCGGTATGATGTCCGCGAATTCAGTCATCGTTCCCCTGCTGATCGGTCTTGTCGCGACGATCGGGTTTCTGACATTCTGGCGCGCCGGCCATCTGGCGCTCCCGTCTCCTCCTGTACAGTCTTCGACCGCAGCGCCATGGCAACTGATCGTATCGGCCTGCACATACGCAGGATTTAATATCGGGCTCTCTTTGACCGTACTCGTTCCCCTTGGTCAGATTCCGGCGAGTCGAAACAGTCTGCTGGCAGGCGCTCTTCTTGGCGCGGCGGGTCTTACTGGATTGCTCGTTATCCTGCATCTGCTGCTTGTGGCGATCTATCCGCATGCGTTCGCATTCGAAGTTCCCATGGGGTACATTGCAAAGCAGTTGCCGCAGATTCTGCGTTACGGATTTGTCGCTGTCCTGTGGGGGGAAATCTATTCCACCCTGGTGGGCAACGTGTTCGGAATGGCCAGTGAGATTACGGTGAGCAATCCCCGTAATTTTCTGTCTGCCGTCGCCATCATCCTGAGCGTCGCCTATGCCGTTTGCCAGATCGGGTTTGCCCCCATCGTTACCGTTGCGTATCCGTTGTTTGGCTATCTCGGGTTGCTGATCCTTGCCGTTTTGTTCCTCAGTGAAAGGCGAATCCTCAAGTTATAGACTGCTTTGCCCGCCCTCTGTTCAACCACTATAATAAGATCCAGAGTGTCCGAAGGAGCGTGAGAGCGTGAAACGGTTATTGCCGTATGTGTCGATCTCGTTTGGGGCGCTCGTGTACGCCTTGGGACTGAACGCGTTTATCGTTGGCAACCATCTCGCGGAAGGTGGATTTGTGGGGTTGTCGATTGTGATTCTTTATAAAATTCATATTCCCATAGGAATATCCTTTTTTATCCTGAATATCCCTGTCCTGATTTTGGGTTGGCGTTTTTTTGG
>JAKADD010000302.1 GCA_021820825.1 Bacillota bacterium | reverse complement strand
ATACTTTGGGCGCGTGCGCGAGCTCTATCGACCGTTTGACAGCGGGCTCCAGTCAGGCGCTTCCGACGTGTATGAGCATGAGATGCCAGGCGGTCAATACACGAATCTGCAACGGCAGGCAGAATCACTGGGGCTTGGAGACAGGTTTGACGAGGTGAAACGGGCGTATCGCGAAGTGAACGACATGTTGGGCGACATCGTCAAGGTGACGCCTTCTTCCAAAATGGTTGGCGACTTTGCCCTCTTTATGGTGCAGAATCGACTGACTCCGGATGAACTGCGCGTCCGCGCCAGGGAGTTCGACTATCCCGCTTCTGTGGTGGACTACTTCATGGGCTATATGGGGCAACCGCTTGGCGGCTTTCCGGACTGGCTCCAGGCCGCAGTGCTCAAGGATCGCAAGCCGCTTTCGGATCGTCCGGGGGCGCTTCTGGACGCGGTGGACTTTGCAGCGTTAACGGCGGAAGTAAATGGAAAAGTGAAGCGGATTGTGACGTCGCGCGATGTCAGTTCGTATTCCCTGTATCCACAGGTGTACCTCGACTTTATGGAAGCGGCCGCACAGTATGGGGATCTGTCGGTGCTTGATTCAGGCACGTTCTTTTATGGACTTCGCCCTGGGGAAGAAGTGACAGTGGACATCGATCCCGGCAAGACGCTGGTGATCAAGTTCATCTCTGTGTCGCTGCCGCGATCTGACGGAACACGGGTGGTGTTTTTTGAGCTCAACGGGCAGCCCCGTGAAATTGAGGTAACGGACAGGCAGGAGGCGGCAACTGCGCCGCGACGCCGTAAAGCCGATCCCGCAAACCAGAACGAGATTGGCGCTTCGATGTCTGGCACTGTTGTCAGCGTGATGGTGGATGAGGGCGAGCGAGTTGTGGCAGGCCAGTTTCTGATGGTGACGGAAGCGATGAAGATGGAGATGCAGATACAGGCGCCTGCGGCAGGCATTGTAAAGCTGATCGCGACAAAGATCGGCGATCCCGTACAGGCGGGGGATCTGCTGGTTGTCCTGGAGTAGCTTAGGCTGAAAATGCAGAAGCTGGGCACAATGTGCCCAGCTTCTTGTCAACCCGGATTTTCCCGGCTCGCTGTCCAGCAGCAGAACGCGATCGTGAGGGTTTAGTAGCTGGTTACAGAGGCGTCGGTCGCAATCTCTTCCTCTGTTGTTTCCGCTTCGATAATCGGAACCGGAAGGGCACTGGCGACACCCCAGTAGTAAGCGAAAAGCGAAATAATGATTACGAGAATTTGATCCCACGGCGCTGCGATAACGCCGGCGCCGCCAAACACCGGGTCGCCCAGACGGGAAATCAGCAACAGCACTGCATAGTATACGATCAGCCAGAGGGATGACTTGAACTGTTGCGCGAAAGGAACTTTATTCTTCGGCATAGAGCCGTTGAAGATCAGATAGATCAGCCACACGCCGATTTGCAGGCCGATCAGCCAGTCGTCGATCCCCCATGACGTCCAATAAATGATCAGGGATGCGATAACGAATGCGAGCGGCGCGATGACGTTCATGCCGCCAAGACGAAATGGACGTTTCATGTCAGGCGCTGTCCTGCGAAATGCGGCGGCCGAGATCGGGCCGATGAGATACGTCATGACCGTCGCGGCCGATATGACGCCGACGAGTGTCTGCCAGGTGGGAAACGGCAGTGTCCAGATAATCGCAAGGATGAGTGAAAGCCATAGAGCAGGACGGGGAACACCGTTTTTAGGCGACACCCTGGAGAAAATATGAAAAAACGTTCCTGTGCGCGCCCACGCAAATATGACGCGGGCCGTGGAAGAAAGGTAAATATTGCCCGTTCCACTGGGAGAGAGAACTGCGTCCGCAAACAGGACGGTGGCAAACCATCCCAAGCCCATGGCCGACGCCAGTTGCGCGAACGGCGCACTATAGTTCAGTTTCGCCCAACCGGCGCCAAGAGCGCTGGCGGGAACGGCTCCCACGAAGACGATCTGCAGCAAGATGTACAGCACGGCGCCAATTGCGATCGACAGGATGATCGCGAGCGGCACTGTGCGTTGCGGATCCTTCGCTTCTCCTGCAAAATCAACCGCCTGCCGGAAGCCAAGGTAGGAAAACACGATGCCGCCGGTGGCAACCGCCAGTTCAATACCCGTAAAGCCAGTTGGCGCGAAATGGTGCGAGGTGAAGTTGCCAGCCTTGAACTGCGTAAAAAAGATGATGACCGTGAGAGCGGGAACGATAAACTTGAGGGTGGTCACAACCGAGTTGACCTTGCCGAACACGTTGACGCTCCAGTAATTGATCAGGAAGAAAATGACGAGCAGGATGGCCTGCACGAACCACCCGAGGACTGTGGGGCTGACGCCGGTGCTGTAACCGAGTGCGGGCCACCAGGTTTGAGCGTACTGCCGCGTGGCTTCAGCTTCAATGGCGGCCACGCTCGAGTAGGCGAGCAGCGCCGCAAAGCCAACCAAATAGCCGACGATAGGCCCGTGCGAGTATTCAGGATAACGGATGATGCCGCCCGCGCGCGGCAGCGCTCCCCCGAGTTCTGCGTAGACGAGTCCGATCAGCATCACGGCGATGCCGCCGATGACCCAAGAAATCCAAGCCGCAGGTCCCGCGATAGCGGCTCCCCCTTGGGCGCCGAGCAACCACCCTGACCCGATGATCGCGCCCAAACTTAAGAAAGTGAGGTCCATCAGTGAGAGTTGTCTTTTAAACTTCCCTTGTTCCAAATGTGTTTCCCCCCTGAGTTGATTATTAAAATGGAGTACAAATAATTAAAATATTATGAATACGACTCGCTGCCAATTGACTGGCAACATAATGCGATTGTCTGGCGGCAGTCTCGAATCGTTTCGAATCACCCCCCTTTTGTCGCCGCCAAGCTGCCGCCAACGCTGATTCTGCAACGCTGCAAGCGCATTCTGCAGAAGAAGTTGGGCGGACAGTTGGACACAATCTAGTTATATTCGTCAAAACACAGTCAATTCCTGCATCTTCGCCAGAATCATGTGCGAAATTTGTCAAAAGCAAAATCGGCTTCATATTTATAAATATAGGAATATCTGTAAACTGCGAAATTGGCAGGTTAAATCTGCTGCTGTGATCGCCGCTCGACAGCCTATTCGTTATGGGCTATACTCTTTGCAGAAGGTGCGCACTCATGCGCATAACAGGGAATCCGGGTGAAACTCCCGAGCGGTCGCGCCACTGTAACGGTCCTGTTCTTTTCATGCGCAAGCAGCCACTCTGTGTTCGGGGGAAGGCGAAAGGAACGCGAAAACCGAAGTCAGGAGACCTACCTTCTGATATCTGTCACCAGGAAACCTTCGCGGATGAGGTGCGGTGTAGCGAACGAGCGATCGGATCTTCTGACGCCTCTCGATACAGCCATCTGCGCACAGGCAGTTGGTTTTTTTATGCGCTGTTTTGCCGCGGATTTCTGGATTCATTTAGATAAAACATCGGGGGGCGTATCAATAGTATGAAAATAAACACTCGCCATGCAGGTCTTGCTCTAACTGCCCTGTTATTTGGCACAGCGCTGCTCAGCGGTTGCGCGACGGCGGGACAAACCGCCGCAGGTACGGGAACAACCGTCAAACAGACTGCAAAAAATACGAACAGCGCCGCATTTCCACTTGTCCTCAGGGATGACACGGGACGCAAAGTGGTCATTCCCCACAAGCCGACCCGCATCATTTCACTGACACTCGGCACCGATGAAATTTTGACAGCCCTTGTGCCGCTGAGTGAGATTGTGGGTGTCGATTACTACGCCACGCAGCCTGTCTGGTCGCATATCACAGGACTCGTGGAGCAGCATCATCTGCGC
>JAKADD010000301.1 GCA_021820825.1 Bacillota bacterium | reverse complement strand
GAGCCCGTTTCGGAACCGTGGCGTCGCGGAAAACCTGGATCTCTTTGCGCGCATGAAAAAGGGCGAATATGCTGACGGAACGAAAGTGCTGCGCGCAAAGATCGACATGGCGTCGCCGAATCTCAATATGCGCGATCCTGTGTTGTATCGCATTTCGCATACCACGCATCATCGCACGGGAGACGCGTGGTGTGTCTATCCGATGTACGATTACGCGCACCCTCTTGAAGATGCGATTGAAGGCGTGACCCATTCTCTTTGCACCATCGAATTTGAGGATCACCGTCCGCTCTATGACTGGGTTGTGCGCGAATGCGAGATGCCGGTTCGACCGCGTCAGTATGAATTTGCGCCGTTGTACTTGACGAACACCGTGACGAGCAAGCGCAAACTGAAACCATTGGTGAGCGAACGGGTGGTGGACGGATGGGACGACCCGCGCCTGCCGACGCTGTCGGGACTTCGCCGCAGGGGCTATACGCCGGAGGCGATCCGCAACTTCCAGCGGGAAATCGGCGTGGCCAAAAGTAACAGTAAGGTTGACGAGCGCATGCTGGAACATTTTGTGCGTGAAGATCTTAAGTTGAAGGCGCCCCGGACCATGGCCGTGTTGCGACCGCTGCGCGTGGTCATCACCAATTACCCGGAAGGACAGACAGAGTGGCTGGAGGCGGAAAACAACGCCGAAAATCCGGAACTCGGAACGCGGTCTGTACAATTTTCCAGAGTGATTTACATCGAACAGGATGATTTTATGGATAATCCGCCGCCCAAATACTTTCGGCTGTTTCCAGGCAGTGAAGTGCGGCTTAAACATGCCTTCTTCATCCGCTGTGAGGAAGTCGTCAGGGATGCGGATGGGCGCATCGTGGAACTGCTCTGCACGTATGACCCGGAGACAAAGAGCGGGTCAGGATTCACCGGACGTAAGGTAAAGGGCACGATTCATTGGGTGAGCGCCGCAGACGCAGCGCCTGCAGAGTTTCGTCTGTATGAACCGTTGGTGTTGGATGCTCTGGATGATGAGTCGGAGTCGCTGCTGGAACGGATCAATCCGGACTCGCTGGAAATTGTGCAGGGCTTTGTGGAGTCCACGATGAAACGCGCCAAACCGTATGACAAGTTTCAGTTTTTTCGACACGGCTATTTCAGCGTCGATCCCAAGCTGACCACGCCGGACCGACTCGTGTTCAACCGGGTTGTTTCGCTGAAGAGCTCGTTTGGAGTGTAGGCGCAGAGACGGAGGGTCGCCCTGTCGAATCTCCGTCTCACCAGACCTCCAGAATGCTACACGGCCGTCGCCTTCAGCATCTGCATGGGAGCATCGATCACTCGCTCCTCCTTTGGATAGCGGGCGCAGACCTCCCTGCCGCACGCCGCCACCTGGACCAACACATCCTCTCGCGCTTTCCAGGGGATCCGGGCCAATTCTTCCTGCCCCCATCCGACGCCTAGAAACATCTGATCAATTATCCCTGGATCCCAATACAGCGACCGACTGGTCATGGTACGGGATTGTATCTGCCCGAATCCCGCCTGTCCCCAGGCTTGCTCCATCTCCGCAGCGGAAACCAAAAAATCATCAGGCCTCTCTCGTCGATCTTGCGCCGCCAACGCCAACAGCGGCGCGAACCACTCTTTGATGAAGGGAACATCGAGAGACTTTGGCAACGGATAGAAGGTCGCCGCGATTCCGCCCGGCTTCACCACCCGTCGCATCTCCGCCAATGCTTGAGGCAGATTTGTAAGGTGCAAAAAGGAGACACCCACAACCGCATCGAAGGTGCCATCCATAAAGGGCAGCTGTTCCGCCGGCGCCTGAACGAACTCGACCCAGTGCGCCGCTCTCTCCCGGCCCTTGGCCATCGCTTTGGTGAGCATTCCCCTGGCAGGTTCGGTCGCGACCAGTCGACCCGCTGGACCCACGCGTTCCGCCAGGCCGCCGTCAAATGTGAACAAACCGTCGCCGCATCCCAGTTCCAGCACCGTCATCCCCGGCTCAATGCCCGCCCAAACACTGAACTCTTGCCGCTGCGGAATCCAGTCCGGCAAAATTGCTTTGGCCAGTTGCCCAAAATTGGGCAATAGATTGAAGCGGGATACGTGTAGCTGTCGCACCCGATGGGCAAGATAGCCCGTCTCTTTTAGAAACTGCTCTGTCTCCCGAAATCTGTTCATTCCCTTGGCAGACAGCGTGACCATTCGCTGTCCATCCACCACATTGACAAGATAGTTTCCAGCCAACACCCCGAGGGTCAATTCGTCGCTCAGGGAATAATCCACCCACGGACGATGCCAGCGCCCAAGAACGAAGATCCGTTCGGGCATCTCGCCGTAGTACGCCACAGCCTGGTGATTTTCATATTGAGTGGCCAGGCCATACAGTTGAACAAGAGTCGCGAAATCGTACTCGCTGCAAAACTGGTGGATCATCGCAATGGAACGTTCTGCCATATCCTCGGTCGCCTCGGCCTGGCCGATCTCCCCATGCGCCAGCCAGACGGCTGTGGAGGCGCTGATTTCATAGAAGGCGGTTCTCGGCACACGGGGCAGCACGGGCAATTCGCCAAAGACCCTGGTCTGTAACTCCTCCGTCCAGACCGCATCCGTAAATTCCTGCGCCGCTTCATCGATGAGAAAGAAGACTTTTTCGTCGAATCGCCGGTTCTCATTGATGCCCGCCAGCCAGGGGCTGATCACCAATCCGCGTTGAAGGAAGTCGCGCATGATCGGTTGCAGTTCAGATAGTTGCGTCATCCGGGAAAACCTCCCATAATGAATTTCTTTTGCTATATATTTTTGAAGTGTATTACTTTCTTGCTTGTAATTCTCCGCAGCATCCCAATATCCTCCTTCAAAACTGATCCAGGCCTGATGATTGGCGATTCCTTTCTTCCTGTGTCGCAGATGACAGATGACAGAAGACGAAACCACGATCATGGCGCAGGGAACCTGTTTGCCAGAATAAAATGGGTTGAATTTTCTAATTTATAATCATATACTTAGCATAGTTCCGCATATTAGAAGTATGTTCTGTTATACAGAACCGGGGGTGATTGCAATCAGGATTGAAACCGATTACATCGAATGAACGCAATGAACCGAATGACCACAATGAAACCACAGAGGAAGGGAAGTGAACTGTTTGTTTCAACAATTATTAATGCCAATCAGCCACTCACTGCTTGGATCTTTCCTGGTTGGAGTCATTCCGATCGCAGTTGTGCTCGTTTTGCTTGGTATCATTCGAACGCCTGCATGGATTGCGGCGCTCAGTGGGTTGCTGGTCGGCGTCATCATTGCGCTCAGCGTATGGAGGTTGCCGGCCAATCTCGCCGTCTCCGCGATGACAGAGGGCGCCGTATTTGCGCTCTGGCCAATTATGTGGATTGTATTCGCGGCGATGTGGCTGTATAACGTGAGTCAAAGAACGGGAACGTTTGAACTTTTTCGTAAATGGATGTACAAACACGCCACAAGCGACCGGCGGATTCAGGTTCTCATCATTGCCTTCTCATTTGGCGCGCTGATGGAGGGGATCGCCGGTTTCGGAACGCCCGTTGCCATTGGTTCGGCGTTGCTTATCGGTCTTGGCTTTCCTGCGCTGGAGGCGGTTGTATACACGCTGATTTTCGATACTGCGCCGGTTGCGTTTGGCGCGCTCGGCGTGCCGATCACCGCCCTTTCAGGAGTCACCAATCTGCCTGTGGCGTCCCTGTCGCAGATGGTTGGACGACAGTTGCCTTTCTTTGCCTTCCTTTTGCCTTTTTATGTTTTGCTCATGATGGGTGGCTGGAAATCACTTAAAGGGGCGTGGCCTGCGGCTTT
>JAKADD010000300.1 GCA_021820825.1 Bacillota bacterium | reverse complement strand
CGCTACTGGCAACCGTGGTGCTTGCATTGTCGTTATTTGTCTACTTTCACAACCGAACCATTAGCCCTTATACGCTTGCAAGACGAGTAGCTGCCTATTATCATGAGCAAAATCCCATTGTTTCCTTTACAAGCACTACTTCGGACAGCGATTTTCAACCCATCTATTTAGTTGAAATCCGCGGCGATTTCACCATTAACAGATTGTATACAGATAAAATCTATTTTTCTACTTTGGCAAATGGTCTCTATATATGGGATCTGAGCGCCTATTCTCATAGACACAGGGTCGCCGACTGGCCTGGTTGTCCGTCCAATCTTAATATATTGGCATTCTGACCTTTATCAACTACATTTTCATTCGGCTGACGGCGCAGCGACATGGGGCACCGCCAATTCCACTGCAGCATCAATAGTTCCTCAGCTCAGCGCTTCCGTTGCGTTGTATTGGTCGATTCCTGGGATTTGAACATACCGAAACTTTCCAACCGAACGGCGGAGGCCAGTTCCTCAACAAAGACGTCGAACGGTTCTTTTTGGTGAAGTTGGTTTAAAACCGCATCCGCATCATCGAGACCATCCGTATAAACAATCTGCTGCAAAAACAATTTTCGATTAAACAGCCGCTCTCCATCTTCCACAAACACCTCGCTGGCATCCAGAGCGATCTGGCCAAGTGAGATGACGCCAGATCTCAAAATGCAGGCTAGATCCACATAGTCACGGGCCTTGGTTCTGCGTCCAATCACATACGCTTTCTGTAAAGCAATGTCGCGGATATCGGCCATTTCCACACCGTTTTGTTCAACGAGAGGATATTTTCTTTGGAACGGATAAGCCATGAATGTTACACGAACACGATTCAGGTCTAGCCAAATCTGGTCAATGGATCGGTAAGAAACATGGATTGTCGATGTTTTGAATCTCTCCTCAAGTTTGCGAAACAGCGATTGACTCTCCAGTTTGCTCTGCGCTTTTTTGGTGAAGAAGTCGAGATCGACAGAAACACGATGACCGATTTGAAGAGAAAGGGCTGTGCCGCCAGACAGGTAGAAATCTCGCAAAATGCCCGTGCCACTCAAAGTTTGCAGCATGTTTGCCGTGGCGGGGTCGATGCGCTCCCAATACAATATCAGTCCTCCTCCTTCGGCAGCTTTCTTGTCATACCCCATCGCTCTTTAAATGTCTGGGGCGGCAGAAGTTGACCCCAGAGCACAACGCTCCAATAGTTCGCCACGGGTCTAGGAAGTGTTTGACAGCCATCCAGATCCTCGCGAACCACTTCCTCGATAGCTTTCAATCCGTAGGTCCGAGCCACCCATCGATCCTGTTCCCAAGTTCCTCCTGTCAAAACAGTCAGAATGACGAGCTTTTTATGGCGTTCGATATCAATGCTGTCCGTATGATAGTTGTGGAACAAGGGTTGAATGGACGACGGTAGTTTGTGGTCATTTTCCGACAATGTGTTCACCGAGAGATTGCATTGGGTCACCGCACTATTCACCTGCCTGATTATATTATATACGATACACGGGTTGGGGTATACGCAGGAGAGGTTGTGACGCGTTGCAGTTCCTGATATTGTTGTGCGGCCAATTCAATTGGATAGTCCGCCCACCTTGGATGAATCGCATGCGCGCCCTGTTCACGGCATCGCAGCCGTCCGCCGTTGGCCAACCGCAATGCCGATCATGATCAGCGCCACGCCGAGCCACCCTGTCCAAAGGACATGCTCATGCACGATCACAGCGGCCAGGATCACGGCCACAGGCAACTCCACACTGCCGAGAATTGCGGCTGCAGCGCCTCCCACACGGGGAATGCCAATGCCAAACAGCGATGTCGGGATGGCCTGACTAAACAGCCCGATCAAAATGCCAAATAGCCACATTCCGTGGATGGAGGTCCGTATGAGGGCCAGCGAGGGCGCATAGATAAAGGAGATCAGGATTGCCGAAATCGATGTGACAACCGCCGCCCGAAAAAACGGGGACGTCTGAGTCGATATTCCCTCATTCACATACAAAAAGGATGCATAGGTCGCGCCCGCGCAAAGGCCAAAAACGAATCCCCGCACGGACAGCGCCTGACCCGCGTGAAGCCCGTGGATATTGGCGAGCAGCGTTCCCGCCGCGATGAGCAGAATCCCCCGCCATTCCCCTCTGGTGGGCGCTTTGCGCGTCACGAGGTAAGCGATCACAAACGTCATCCAGGAAAACTGGAAGAGCAGGATAATGGCCATCCATGCTGGCAGCATGGTCAGCGCCTGATAGTAAAATACAGCGGTTGCAGTTCCGAAGACTCCCAACAGCAGCAGTCTGCGCCAGTCTCCAACAGACAGTCGCGCGCGCCGCCTGTTGCGCTGTCCACGGAGTCCAGTGAAGGCGGTGAACAGCCACAAGATGACGGTTGCGTAGTAATACTGCCCGGACGTCACATCCTGTGCGGAGAAACCGTGGATGTACGCCAGTTTGACGATGGGAGACACCAGTCCATAACTCGCTCCGCCAAGCAAAACGAGCAGAGCGTACAAGCGATTGTGCGTATTGCGTTTTGCCATTCGGAAAAAAACTCCCGTATCATTTGTCGGGCGCTGCGCACAACCTGCCGCGCATACTGCGACAGGCAGTCCAAACAACCATCAGCGTCGCGCGCCAATGTCCGTTCGATAGTGCTTGCCAGCGTAGACAACAGCGTCCGCCACAGAGTAGGCGCGCGCGCGCGCCTGTGCGATCGTCTCGCCCCGCGCGACGACGTTTAACACCCGCCCGCCGCTTGTCACCGTGCGGCCTTCTCCATCAAACGCTGTGCCCGCGTGTAAAGTATACACGAAGGACGAATCCGTATCGATCAGACCGGAAATCGCATCTCCTTTGCGGGGCGTTTCCGGATACCCTTGTGACGCAAGTACAACGCACAGAGCGGCGTCCGGGGACCAGGACAGTGTAAGCCCGCTTACGCGATCGGCGAGCACAGCGTCAATGACTGTCAACAGATCGGTGTCCAGCAACTCAAGCGCAATCTGTGTTTCCGGGTCGCCAAAGCGGGCGTTGAACTCAATCACGTAAGGACGGTCGTTCACCACCATCAGTCCCGCAAACAGGACGCCGCGATAGACGACGCCAAGACGGCGCCACTGAGCCATCATGCGGTCGAACACTTCTTCGCGCACCGCTTTCATCACCGCGTCCGTGGCCGCATAGGCCGGGGTGTACGTGCCCATGCCGCCCGTATTTGGTCCCCGATCACCGTCTTGCACCTGCTTGTGGTCCTCGATCGCAGGCATCAACGCATAGCCGCCAGCGTCGACGAACGCCAGCACAGACAGTTCCCGTCCAGCGAGAAATTCCTCGATCACGACTTCGTCGCCCGCATGGCCAAACACCCGTTCCGCCATGATCGCCCGCAGCGCCTGCTCCGCCTCATGCGCGTTCGCAGCGACTGTAACGCCTTTACCAGCGGCCAGTCCATCCGCCTTCACCACCACGGGTCCAGTGGTCGCACGGACATAAGCGATCGCGTCATCCAGTTCGCGAAAGACGCGATAGGCAGGCGACGGAACGCCGGCTTCCGCCATCTGCGCCCGCGCGAACGATTTGCTTGCTTCGATGCGCGCGGCGCTCTGTGAAGGACCAAATACGCGCAGACCCGCCTCTGCAAAGCGATCGCAGATCCCTAGCGCGAGCGGCGCCTCAGGACCGACGATCGTCAGGTCCATCCGTTCCGTCCTGGCAAACTGCAACAACGCGTCGATATCCTCCGCCGCAATCGGCACGCACTCGGCCATCCCGAAGATACCGGCATTGCCCGGCGCCGCAAAAATGGCAAGCTGTCGGTC